>JAZQDF010000087.1:0-2374 GCA_045546635.1 Eubacteriales bacterium | reverse complement strand
TGCCGTGGTTATCGTTGCTACCGTTCGTGCTCTGAAAATGCACGGCGGCCTTGCAAAAACCGAGCTTGCAGAGGAGAATGTCGACGCCCTAGGCCGCGGTATTCCCAACCTCCTCCGTCATCTTTCCAATATTAAGAGCGTGTATAAGCTTCCCTGTGTGGTTGCTATCAACCGTTTTCCCACCGACACCGACCGCGAGATCGAGTATATTATTGAAAAATGCCGCGAGCTTGACATAAACACCGTGCTTTCTACCGTATGGGCAGACGGTGGAGCGGGCGGTGAGGCTCTTGCAAGAGAGGTCGTCCGCCTCTGCGAGGAGGAGCAGGGAGATTTCAGCTTCTCCTACGAGCTCGATTCTACCGTTGAGGAGAAGATCGATGCCGTTGCAAGACGTATATACGGCGGCGTGGGAGTTGATATTCTTCCCGAGGCAAGAGAGCAGATCAGGACTCTCGAGTCGCTTGGATTCGGCAGTCTTCCCGTCTGTATTGCAAAAACACAGTATTCCTTCTCCGACGATGCCACCCTCCTCGGTGCTCCCGAGGGCTTCAGGATCACCGTAAAGAAGGTAAAGGTATCTGCGGGAGCAGGCTTTATCGTTGTTCTTACGGGCGATATTATGACTATGCCGGGCTTGCCGAAGGCTCCTGCGGCAGAAAAAATTGACGTCACCGATGACGGCAGAATTGTAGGTTTGTTCTGATATGAAGCTGATAATTGCATCAAATAATAAGCATAAGATCCGCGAGATAAAGCAGATTCTCTCGGATAAATTTGACGAGATCCTCTCGCTCTCAGAGGCCGGCGTGGATCACGAAACGGTTGAGGATGGCGACACCTTCTTAGCCAATGCTCTTAAAAAAGCTCGGGAGATATCCGCCCTCACCGGCTGTGCCGCTCTAGCCGATGACAGCGGACTTTGCGTTAAGGCACTTAACGGTGAGCCCGGCGTATACAGTGCCCGTTATGCTGGCGGCAGGGTAGAGCATACCGCCGATGCGGATAACAACGCATATCTTCTCTCCCGCCTCGCCCCGTATACCGATCGCACCGCATATTTCGCCTGCTGTATGGTTCTTATCTATCCTGACGGTACTATTGTCACCGCAGAGGGATATATGAACGGAAGAATAATCGATGCACCTCGCGGTGAGTGTGGCTTCGGCTATGATCCGCTCTTTGTTCCTGACGGCGAGAGCCGTACCGTTGCCGAGATGACCGACGGAGAGAAAAATGCCATCAGCCACCGTGCCAACGCTCTTAAGAATCTACTTTCTAAACTTTGATTTTTTATAAAGAGGCTACTATGGAACCGATTCTTGACATAATCGTTGATGTAATAAATATTATCGGTATTATTTCCTTTGCTGCGGCAGGGGCAATGATCGCCATCGATAAGGAGACAGACCTTTTCGGCGTGATTTTTCTATCGCTTATCACCTGCTTTGGCGGTGGAATTCTTCGAGATATGATAGCCGGTCATAAGATCGGCAGAATGCTTCCTGCCTTCTTTGAAACGCTTGAAACGGAAATAATTGTTTGCATTTTGACCGCTTTTGCAGTATTTTGGCTTGCATATTTCCTGAAGGAGCGTTATGTGAGAGAGGAAGAGACGGTCGGGAAAATTAACAATGTTCTCGATGCGTTGGGGCTCGGAGTATTCGCTACCGTCGGCACTCACGCCTATGTTGAGCTCGGCCCCTTCGTTGCCATCACAATGGGCTTTATCTCCTCCGTGGGAGGCAGCCTTATCCGTGACGTAATCCTTCGCGATATCCCTCTTATTCTTCGTAAAAGGGTTTATGCCGTTGCCTGTATTCTCGGCTCGTCGGTGTACTACTTGATTTATGCTGTATTTATGAAGGGTATAGCCTCTGCCAAGATCGTTGCGACCGTCTCCTGCGTGATAGTTATTTTTGCAATTAGAATCTGTGCAACCGTGTTCCGTTGGAATATGCCCCGTGCCATTGATTTTTCCAGGATCTCTGCAGGTCAGGATGGCATAGATAAATAAATTCACGTCCGAAACCGACTCTTATCCGAGTCGGTTTTCTTTTTTTGTTTTTTTGCAAGGTCTGTAATTTTATGTGTTGACAAATACTTAAAAATGTTATATAATATATTTCCAAAATCAACGAGACGATTACGAAAGGAGTCGGGATGAATCGCAAGCGTGCCTTTTTCAGATCACAGCTTAATATTTTGAAGCCCTTTGCCGCTAAGTGCTCTCTCTCGACTGTCAGACGTGCACAGGACAGCATCGGTAAGCTGATGTCCAGCTCTTACAAGGATCAGGTGACGGTAGATACCGTCAAGGTTGGCAATATCACCTGTGCTATGCTCTAAGTCGGGAGGCCAAGCGGTCTTAGGA
>JAZQDF010000086.1:0-4100 GCA_045546635.1 Eubacteriales bacterium | reverse complement strand
CGTAGCCATGTCGTTCTGTGAGCCAAGGAGTTGGGTCTAGTCATTGTCTTCCTAAGACCGCTTGGCCTTCCGACTTAACGAAAAATACGGCTCCTTTGTCTTTATCGGCGATATTGTTACGGATATTTCGCCCGACGATCTTTCTGCCACCGCTCCGATGCCGATTTTACGCTGTGAGGGGTGCGGTCTTTGTAGGGCCGCCTGCCCGACGGGTATCCTTCGCGGCGAGGGGGATGATTGCCTTTCCGCCATCACACAGCGTAAGGGCGAGCTTTCAGAGTCCGAGAAGGCTCTTATGCGTGAGTGCAACACCCTCTGGGGCTGTGACCTATGTCAGACCGCCTGTCCTCATAATGCCGATCCTATTCTTACACCCATTGAGTTTTTCTACCGCGACCGAATCCCCCTCCTCAGCTACGAGCTGCTTGATAATATGAGCGACGAGGAATTCAGGAGTCGTGCATTCGCCTGGCGAAAGAGGGCGACGCTTGTGCGTAATCTTGCCATTTTGTATGGCGAAAGTAAATAATAGTTGTCAAAATAAAAGAAAAACGCCCGAAAGAGAGGAGGGAACAGTTGAAAACGTGTAAAGAAAAGAAAAAAATATTATCCCCCTTTGCCATCGTCTCGGTATCCCTCTTTATAATAATCGGCCTGTTTTATTTTATCTCGGATATATCCTATGCCGCTGCCGATTTCTTGAACGGTACGCTTTGTCACGCCTTTCGTATCGGGATGGCGTCCATCGGTGACCTTTTCCCCTTTTCTCTTCTTGAGGCACTTATTATCTGCCTTCCGTTAATCATTTTTCTCGTCATATACAGGGCGGTAAAGCTGTTCTCCGAGCCGGCAGGCAGGTTAAGATTTATCATCAACCTTGCCGCGTTTATTCTTCTTATTTACTCGGGACATCTTCTTGCCCTGGGTATTGCACACAATACCACCCCTCTTTCCGAGCGTATGGGACTGTCGGAGGTGGAGGTCAGCGAGGAAAATCTTGCCGACACCCTTACCGATCTTGTAAACGAGCTTAATTCTCTCGCTCCCGCGGTGTCAAGGGATGCTGATGGCGTTTTCATTCACGGCCGTTCCTACGACGAGGTCAGCGAAATCATCTGTCCCCTCTACGATTCCTTTGCCGAGCAGTACGGTCTGCCCCGAGGGTACTCCAGCAGGGCAAAGGGTGTCAGGAACGGATGGGCTATGTCCTACCTCGGCATTACGGGTATTTATTCCTATATTACGGGTGAGGCAAACGTCAATACCTATTATCCCGATTACGTCACTCTCTTTACCACCGCCCACGAGATGTCCCACCAGCGTGGCATTCTTCGTGAAAACGAGGCAAATTTTGTCGCCTATATCCTCCTTTCCTCCTCGGAGGACGAGTCTTTGAGATACAGTGCGGCCCTTAATATGTATAGCTACTTTGCATCCGCTCTTTATAGAACGGATAAGGATACCTACCTTCAGATCGTATCCTCCCTTTCCGATACTGTGAAGACCGACGTCCGTGCAGCAAACGCCGTCTCGGATAAATACGGCGATACCTTTATTGAGGATATCTCCGAGTGGATAAACGACCTTTACCTTGAGTCCAGCGGCAGCGAGGGCGTCATCAGCTACAGCCGTGTAGTAGAGCTTGTCCTTGCATACCGTAAGTCTTGCGAGTAACGCAGATGCATCTTCTGAATATGATATAACATCTACCTTCAGGAGATATTATGAAACGAATTATTGTAAACGGTGGCAGAGCTCTCGGCGGCGAAATGCAGGTCAGCGGCTCTAAGAACGCGGCTCTGCCTATAATTTTCGCTTGTATTCTGACACACGGTGTCTCCGAGATAACTAACCTTCCGAAAATCGGTGACGTATCGGTGGCACTTGATATTATCCGCGACCTTGGTGCAGAGGTCTCACAGCGGGGGAATATCACCTATATCGATACTCGCAATCTTTCTTATCGCGATCCCTCGCCGCAGCTTGTCAGGAGGATCCGTGCCTCCACCTATCTTCTCGGCTCATCTCTCGCAAGATTTGGCAGGTGTCCCTTGATGGCCTTCGGCGGATGTAATTTTTCTCTCCGTCCCATTGATATGCATCTTGACGCCTGCAGGGCTCTCGGGGCATATTCTGACGGCGGCACCCTTTATTGCGACCGTCTGCGTGGCGGGAACATCAGCTTTGATAAGGCGTCGGTGGGTGCTACGGTAAACGCTATTCTCCTTTCCTCGGCCTGCGACGGTGAGGTCAGGATCAGCGGCTGTGCCGTCGAGCCGCATATCGATGCCCTGATAGAATTTCTTTGCTCCTGCGGTGCCTCTATCACTCGTCGGGGCAGGGAGCTTTATATTCGAGGCAGAGAGCTTCACGGTGGCAGAATTACCGTTATCGGCGATATGATCGAGGCGGGAAGCTATCTTTTCCTCGGTCTTATGTCGGGCGGCAATATTGCTGTCAGAAATGCACCGATCGGTGATATGGACTCGGTTCTTTGCACTCTTACTGATATGGGGGCGAGCCTTCATACTGAGGGGGATATCCTTTGCGGCAGTCTCTCACGCGGCAATGCCATTTCGGTCATCACCGCACCGCATCCGGGCTTTCCCACCGATCTTCAGCCGCTTTTAGCACCTCTCCTCGCCCGTCACGGCGGCGGAGCAATAACCGATACCGTATGGCCCGACCGCTTCGGCTATCTCTCCTCGCTCTCCGCCTTCGGTATTTCATCATCATCGGAGGGCGGCACCGCACAGATTTACCCGTCGCAGCTTCATTCGGGATATACCGTCGCTCCCGACCTTCGCGGCGGTATGGCGGCTCTTATTTCAGCCCTGTGTGCCGAGGGGCAGAGCATAATCGATTCGGCAGAGGTCATTCTCCGCGGATACGAGGGACTTTTGGATAAGCTTTCCTCACTCGGTGCGGATATTAATATTTCGGATACTTAAAATTGGAGTAAATATTATGAAAAGAATTCTTACCGTTCAGGATATTTCCTGCGTCGGCAGATGCTCGCTTACCGTAGCTCTGCCTATCATCTCTGCGGCAGGGGTTGAGACGGCAGTCCTCCCTACCGCCGTTCTATCAACACACACCATGTTTCCCAAGTTTACCTTCTGTGATCTCACCGACGAGATTGAGGGAATTTCCAAGACCTTTTCAGAGCTTGACATCACGTTTGACGCTATATATACGGGCTATCTTGGCTCCTTCCGCCAGCTCGGTCTGGTATCCGAGCTTATTGACCGTCACAGGACCGATAACTGTATGATAGTTATTGATCCTTGTATGGCCGATAACGGCAAGCTTTATAAGGGCTTTACACCCGAATTTGCCGAGGCTATGGCGGGGCTCTGCTCCAAGGCGGATCTTATTATACCTAATCTTACCGAGGCCTGCCTGATGCTGGGCGTTCCTTATACCGAGAGCTATGATGAGGCATATATCCGCGATATTCTGAAGCGTCTTTGCGGCCTCGGAACAAAGCGGGCTGCCCTTACGGGCATATCCTTCGATCCCTCAAAGCTCGGATGCTATTCCTATGATAGCGAGACCGACAGCTTTTTCTCTTATTTCAACGACAGAATGCCCGTTCAGTATCACGGCACGGGCGACATCTTCGCCTCGGCAACCCTTGGTGCTATGATGTACGGTCACACCACCGAGAGTGCTCTTGCGGTGGCGGTTGACTATACCCTTGAGTGTATAAAGCTCACTATGGCAGATCCCGACAGACGTACCTACGGCGTAAATCTCGAGCAGGCACTTCCTTACTACATAGACCGCCTGAAAACCACGCTTTGATTTTACAAAAAGACTCACCGATAGCGTGTTATCCTTAACGGAGTATTCACGCTAACTAAGCTTGCCCATACGGGCAAGTGAAGTTATCTTCGATAGTGAAGTTCACTAACAAAAAAAGAGAGAACCTTTCGGCGATAAACCGTTTTGTTCTCTCTTTTTTGTTTACTGCTTTTTATCTTTTATGATGTATGCTTCGATGCCCGCGTCTTTTTCCTACAGCCGACGCGAGAATATATACCCCGAGATAGCAGCCGTAGTTCATAAAGGCACCGCCCGACACTCTTCCCGAGGTG
>JAZQDF010000085.1:0-1514 GCA_045546635.1 Eubacteriales bacterium | reverse complement strand
CCTTCCAGTACCAGGTATTCCTCAACAAGAAGCGTTCCTACAGAGAGCTTCCCATGCGTCTGGGCGAGACCTCTACCCTCTTCAGAAACGAGGACTCGGGCGAGATGCACGGCCTTATCAGAGTAAGACAGTTCACTATTTCCGAGGGTCACCTTATTCTTCGTCCCGAGCAGCTTGCAGAGGAGTTCAAGGGCTGTCTTGACCTTGCAAAATATTGCCTTGAAACTCTTGGCCTTTGGGAGGACTGCTCCTTCCGCTTCTCCCAGTGGGATCCCAAGAGAACCGACAAGTACGAGGGCACTCCCGAGCAGTGGAACGAGGCTCAGTCTATAATGGGAGAGCTTCTTGACACCTATCTCGGCCGTGATAACTACGTTATCGGCGTTGACGAGGCGGCGTTCTACGGCCCCAAGCTTGACATACAGATAAAGAACGTATTCGGCAAGGAGGACACCATCGTTACTATTCAGGTAGATATGCTTCTGGCGAAGAAGTTCGGTATGGAGTACGTTGACCGTGACAACACGATGAAGACACCGTACATCATTCACAGAACCTCTATGGGCTGCTACGAGAGAACCCTCGCACTTATTATCGAGAAGTATGCAGGTGCCCTGCCCGTATGGATCGCACCTACACAGGTGACCGTAATCCCCGTTGTGGCAGATTTCGCAGACTATGCGGCAGAGGTAACGAGGAAGATGCAGGCCGCAGGCATCCGTGCGGAGCTTGACGACCGTAACGAGAAGCTTGGCTACCGTATCCGCGAGGCACAGCTGTCCAAGGTTCCTTATATGATAGTTGTCGGCGAGGATGAGATGGTAAGCGGAAGCGTTACAGTAAGAGCAAGAACCGAGGGTGAGGGCGGAAAGTTCTCGGTTGACGAATTCATCGCAAAGGTTGTAAGCGAGATCGAGACCAAGAAGCACTAATACAAGCTTAATCAAAAAACAATTCTGCCCGAAAAATTCTCTCAAATTGAGGCTTTTCGGGCAGTTTTGTTTATTTTATTACATTTTGGGTGATTTTTCAGAAAAGGCAGCAGGGGTCTGCTTTTTGTGATAAATTATTATCAATAAGGTTTTTGGAGGAATAATATGGACTTCTCAAAATACGGCTACAAGCCCAAGGCGAACTGTGAGAGCTGTGAGTTTTACGAATACGATGAGATGACCGACACGTACGGCTGCAATCTCAATTTAGACGAGGACGATATGGTAGATTTCCTCGGCGGCAGGACAAGAGAATGTCCGTATTACAGATATTACGACGAGTATAAGAGCGTGCATAAGCAGATATGATCAAATGAAGATCATATAAAAAGCACCGATTTCCTAATTAATATTAAAGGCTGCCTCAAATTGAATGAGGCAGCCTCTTTTTATGCTTTTATTTAGCCAAACTCTACCATACAAAGGAAGAGCCAAGCGTTTTCGGGATTGATATCTACGTTATGGAAGAGATATGTGGGTCTATCAGGATCAAACCAACCGTTAGACTCGCCGTGGAGCATC
>JAZQDF010000084.1:0-8918 GCA_045546635.1 Eubacteriales bacterium | reverse complement strand
ATAAGGTAATCGAACCCATAAGCCATACAGCAATAAATTTTAGTGTCTTTTTAAGGCTTTCGCCTTGTAAAGTCCCTACTTGCCTTCGGCAAAATCCTAAAAAATCCATCAAAAATTTATTTGCCGTATGGTGCGAAGCAGTTTTAAAAGAATAGATTTTTTCATAATCAAGCCGATTTTTTTGAGGAATATGTGGATATTTAAGAAAAAATTGGCGATGAGTAGGGAGAAATCTATCTTTTAAAACCTTGTTGGTTCGATTACCTTATGGCTACCATTAAAGACGTAGAATTTTAGCGGTTGGTTTCAAAAAATTTCAACATTTTTTCTATTATACCATATTTTTCTCAAAAAAGAAAGGCTGTCCCCACCAAAAAGGTAAAGGACAGCCTCGCCTCACGGCTTAATATTCGTAATTGTAAATAACGGTCACCTTTTTAAACAGGCCGTTGTTATAGTCAAGGGTGATCTCGTTCCATTCCGCCTCGGTGCCCTTGTAATATACAGTCTTGAGCATAGGGCAGGCATAAAACGCATCCTTTATTTCTACTACGCTGTCGGGGATAATTACGCTGACGAGAGATTTGCAGTTATCAAAGGCCTTCCCCTCTATCACCGTAACACCGTCGGGAATAACGGCATCCGTAAGCTCGAAGCATCCGCTGAATGCACCGTATCCGATCTTCTTGACGGAGGACGGGATGTCAAGATCCACCTTGTAGCAGCTTGAGAAGGCCTCTTCGCCTATGACCTCAAGGCTGGCGGACATTTTGATGCTCTCAAGCTTTCCGCATCCGCGGAAGGCCCACTTGCCAACAGAAACGACTCCGTCGCCCATATCAAAGCTGATGAAATCGCAGCCGAGGAAGGCACTTTCTGAGATTACCTTCACGCTGTCGGGAAGGATCATAGATTTCAGGCCGCTGCATCCACGGAAGGCCTCCGTGCCGATAGCCGTAACTCCGTCGGGAATATTGATCGATGTAATATCCTTCATAGAATTGAAGGCCCGGCTTCCGATCTCATACTCGCCACCGCCGGGGCAGTCGGGAAGATGAAGCTCGGTATCACTGCCCGTATAGGCGACCAGCGTCCGCCTGCCGCTTGTAATATGGAAGATATAATCGCCCACGGTCTTAATATTGCTGCTGCCCTTGGTTACCGAAAAGGCATACAGGGCTATACCGCCGTGATCCTCCGAGCCGACCTTAATATCAAGCGAGGATTTATTAACGACCTCAACTATCGCATCGCAATCCACGAACGCATCGTCGACGATCTCGCTGACACCGCTACCAAGCTCCACGCTGAACAGACCCTCGCAGCCACCGAACGCACGCTTGCCGATAGAGGTAACGCTGCCCGGGATTTTTACTGTTATAAGCTTTCTGCATAAATTAAAGGCGAATTCGTCAATAACGGTAACACCGCTCGGAATATTCACCTCGCTGAGACTTTCGCAAAGATTGAATACACCGCGGCTGATTTCGGTAAGCGACGCGGGAAGATGCACGCGTTCAAGTGCATCGCAGCTTTCAAAGGCAGTATTGCCTATTTCGGTCACACCGTCGGGGATCACTATCTCCACAACAGACTCGCAATAGGCGAATGCCGAGTCACCTATTCTCGTAAGCGAGCTTGCCTCATCACCCCAGCCGATAAAATCGAGCAATCCGCCGAGGGGATCGGCATAAAGATTAACGGTAGTAAGATTCGTGCACTGGAAGAATGCATTATTATCAATAAATCTTATGCTGTTTGGTAAATTAACGGTATCGGGGCCGTTGAAATAAAAGGCCATCTGACCTATTCCGATAACCTCCTCGCCGGCAGGTGAGCGTGCGGGAATATCAACAACACCGAAAACAAATCCGCGGGTGCCCGTTACGGTACAGGTTCCGTCGCCATTTGAGGTGTAGATGATAAGATCTGCATTCTTTTTCGCGGTGCCCACGTCCTCGCCGCACAGAGTACATATTCCCTCCGAGGGCTGATGCTTTGTCTCACCGATCATTTTCCTGGTTTCGACTCTGCCACAGCTGCAGCTTCTCTGCTGCTCGCTGTATCCGCCACAGGCGGCCGGGGTTATTTCGGTCCACTGTCCGTAGGAGTGTGCCGTACCTATATCAAGGCTGCCGCTGCCGTAAATTTCTCTGACGTGCAGCAGGTTATTGTTGGTCAGATAGAGGAAGCCGTCCTTCACGAACGCCCTCGGATTGCGTACGGTATTAACGATCTCAACGACCGGCACAAGCTTTCCTCCGTCAAGCGAAAGCAGGAGATAGGTATTCCTCGCATCAGAACCGTCGGTCGTATATTTCTCAACGTAAACGCCGAAAAGATTTTCCTCCCTGTTGATCATAAAGCTCTTATAGCTTGTCGACATATTACCGCCGAACAGGAATTTATCGACCGATACAACGCCGTCGCCCTCACGCCGATACACCTCAAGCTTGTTCTGAGCCGCATCCTCTCTGCCCACACCGAGCAGATAGCCCTCTCCCATATCGATAAGCGAGGTTGAGAAGCCGTTAATAAAGCCGGTGTGAGTATAGGTGATATTCCGATAGTCCGAAAGATCGAAGAAATAAACGGGATCGATATATTCCACCGTTTCGGCAGTACAGACGTAAAGACTGTCTCCCTCAAATCTTACTGCCGTCGCCCCCTCTCCCTCGGGTGCAAATCGCTCTACGGAGGCAAGGGGCTTCAGAGTCTTAACGTCGTAAACGTAAAGGGAGGCGTTATCGAACTCGGTTCTGTACCCTGCCCTGTCGGTGACGGAGGTAACTATTCTGAGTGCCCCGTCCCTTTCATCGATGCTGTATCTGTCGGTCGTCCAGCCAAGAATCGTGAAGTCGCCACGCCACTGAAGCTTGCCGGAGATATCGAGCACACCGAATTTGCTGTATGCCCGACTTACTGTCCCCTCGCCCTCTATCTCATTTCTGTAATACTGAGCCTCAAACAGGATGCTGCTCTCGGTAAATACGGGCGAGCCCGATACCATCATAGCCATTTCATCGCAAAGCTCAAGCTCATCATCGAAAACGGTAAGATATTTATACGCCGCTCGGGTGATCTTATCGGGATATACTATCTTACCTCCGTCGCAAATATGCCTATCCTCTCCACGCTCGATGGAGGGAATGAAGGTCTCGGGGGCATCAAGATCGATTCTGTTTCTTTCAAAGGAGCAGTTGGTGATAAGATAGAATTTTCCGTCGATCATTCTGACCGTATTCATATATCCGTTGACGGTTACTCTGCCCTTTTCTTTGGGAGCAGTAACGTCGCTGACGTCAATAGACATAACCGCCGTCCTTGAGGAATATTTACAAAACAGCGTCAGAGTCCTCCCGTCCCCCGAGAGAAACATATCGTAGCTGTTGTTAGTGCTGCTTTCTTCATTGGAAAACGGAATGATATAGGAGGAAACGAGGCTTGTTTCCTCGCCCATAATAGAATAAATGTTAATATTATGGTTGCCGAGTCTGAAGATGTATTTATCGGTAGCCTTGATAATATCGCCCTCTACTATTCCGTCCACCTGATTATCGGTAACCTCCATATAATTACCGTTCGGAGCAAGCCCTCCGCCACCATCTCCCGGAGCACCGCCGGCCCCGTCGTCGACCTCCGCCGAGCTGTCGGAATTGAATAAATAATCCTTCATTACCGCGACCAGTCCCGCATCCACAGTCTGACCGTTGTTGCCTGCAGGAAGGCCTCCGCCAAGGGCTATCCACACGGACAGACCTATAACAAGCACGAGACCTGCGGCCACCGCTATAACGCGGGAGGTGCTTCTCTTCCTTTTTTTCGGTCTTGACTGATCCAGATATTTATCGCTTATATTACCTAAGGATAGAAGAAGCCTTTTTTCCTTTCCGATCATATAGATATACCTCTTTCTGTAAGATATTTTTTAAGTGCGACTCTCATACGGGAAAGGCTTGACTTGACCGTACCCAGGCTGATCTGCATATCCATAGCAATATCCTTAACCGACATCATATAAAAATACCTCTTCAGGAATATGAGTCGCTTCGTCAGATCAAGCCCGCCGACAAAGCTTTCCAGGGCGTCGCGAAGGTCAATATCATCGGTTATATCACCCTGCGTATCGGGAATGACCTCGCCGATCTCGTCAAGTATAAGATCCATCTCTCCCTGACGCCTGTTATACCGATAGCGGTTTATGGCGAGATTTCTCGTTATTCTTGATAAAAAGGCCGACAGCGAGCTCGGTCTGACAGGCGGCATTGAGCCCCAGGCCTTAAAATACGTATCGCTTTCACATTCCTCGCTGTCCGGGCGATTACCGAGAATGCCGTAGGCTATTGACAAAAGCAAACGGCCGTATTTGGCCTTCGTTTCCACTATTGCCGTCTCATCTCGGGAAAAATAAAGCTCTATTATCCTGTTATCATCCATAGAAATCACCTCGCGTCTATGATATCTCGCACCGTTGAATACCGATATTCACCCTATATGACAACGAAATATCCAAAAAGGTTGCAGTCAAAACAAACTTTTTTATATTTTATCAAAAAAATCGCCCTTTTGCAACTTAATAGTGAGTAAAATAAAAAAGCCGCCCGTATTTCAGGGCGGCTGACTTGTCAGGTTAATTTATTTTCTCAACCACAAGATCCGAGTCATCGGTCGTGATATAAAGATAACCGTCGATATATGCGGCTCTTATTCTGTCGGGTAGAATGTCGCCAAGGAGGGCGATGTCGATATAACGAACCTGCATACTCTGCTCGTCAAAGCTGATAAGAATATACTTGTCGCTGTACTGAACGTACTTGTCGTTTTCTTCATACTCGTAGAAATACTCTACGGCAAAGCCGAATAGGTTGTTTTCGCGGTTTACAAGATAGGATTTGTAATCAAGCGAATACTCACCGTTGAACTTATACTCGTGTACCGAAACGACCTTGTCACCCTGCTGTGCGTAAATCTCCACCTTGCTGTACAACCAATCCTCTCTGCCGATGCCGAGAGTAAGGCCCTCGCCGTAGTTGATAAGGTGATCCGAATATCCCTCGATAACGCCGGTATCAGCACTTGTGATATTCGCATAATCCGACAGATCGATGAAGTAAACGGGATCGGTGAAGGTCACCACCACCGCGGTGCAGACGTAAACCCTGTCGCCGTCAAATCTTACCGCAGTAGCCTCCTCGCCGTCAATAGCAAAGCTCTCAAGAGAGTATGCGACGCTGTTGTCCTTAAGGTCAACGATGTAGAGGCTGACGTTCCGGGGGCCAACCGTTCGGGAAATATGGCCAGCGGGTGTCGTGGTATCGGTGCATTCAAGGGTGGTCGTGACCACTCTTAAATAGCCGTCCAGCTCGTCAAAGCTGTACTGATCCTCGGTATGTCCCTTTAAGGTGATAACACCCTTCTCGTTGAGGCTGCCGTCAGAGTAACCGAGCACCGCGATGTCGGACATATCGCTTGAGGTAACCGTATTGCCCTCCTCAACCTTGCTTACGTACTCGCGGCTGACGTATATATTTTCTGCCGACACGTAGACCTCGTCGGTGAAGTTAAGCAGGGCGTGTGCACCCAGCAGGGCGAGATTGTCGGTATCGATAAGTGCCACTACGCTGTAGTCTGTACCGTCAACCTTATCGGGATAGATAATATCCTCAAACCGAATAGGCTCGGCACCGTTGCCCGAGTCAATAGTAGGAACGAAGGTTTCGGGATCGTTATAATCAACGCCGTTACGGTTAAAGCCGTAATTTGTTACAAGCAGAAGTCTGCCGTCAACCATACGGCTGGTGTTATACTCACCGTCAATAGACATCATACCGCGAAGCCTGATGTTATTAATATCCGAGACGTCAATGGAGATAATGCCGACGCCCGCCTTGGAGCTGTTGTCAAATATCTGCTTCATTATGGTAATCGTATTACCGTCAGAGGACAGATACATTTCACCCGATGCACGATATTCTGCCTGGAAGGTGGGAACCTCAAAAAGGCCTACAAGCTCGGATTGCTCCTTTGCTATTGAGAAAACGTAAAGATGTGAGCCTGTGTAACGGAAGATGTACTTATCGGTCATCTTCATAAGGTCGCCCTCAATAACGCCCTCTACCTGATTGTCGGTGTTCTCAACGTAGGAGCCGTTGCCCATCATACCGTTCTCCGGCGTAGGTGACATATTGCCATCAAAGTTCGGCATATCGCCATCGGCTCCGGGTGCCATGCCCTTAAATGCAAACAGGTCGGTAACCGCAGATAGGATGCTCTGGAAATTATTCTTGTGTGTGGGCTGTAAAAACTGCAATCTGTAGTCCTCGATGCCCTCGATGATCGGAAGGTATGCCGAGTCCTGATAATCCGAAAGGTCGCTTGTCACGGGTGCAAAGGGGATGAAGAGGTATAGCGAGAGTGCTATAATTACGGCCAGCACCGCCGCCACCTTAATAAGTCCTGTGTTCATACTTGATTCTGCCTCCTTTATGTACTTTTCGTCTGCCTCGCCGATAGCGAGCATCAGTCTTTCTCTTTTGTTCATATAACTATTCCCCGTTTCTCCAAGAAATCACGAAGCTCGGCTCGTGCTCTGTGAAGCGTCACCTTTACGCTGCCGACCGTCACACCCATCTCGCGAGCTATGGTTCTGATGTCACGCATAAAGAAATACCGCTTCATAAATATCTGCCGCTTCGTTTTTCCGAGGGATGAAAGAAAGTCGTTAAGTGCGTCCCGAAGCTCAAGCTCCTCACACATATCACCCCCGCCGTCGGGTATTGCCTCCGCAAGCTCCTCGTACACAAGCTCTACGCCAAGCGGCCTGCGTCTTCTGTCGTCACGCAGACGGTTCAGGGCGAGATTTCTCGTTATCCTTGAGAGATATGCCGAAAAATAGCTTGGTCGTGTGGGCGGAATGCTGTCCCAGGCACGAAGGTAGGTATCGTTCTCACACTCCTCCGAGTCGGGCGGCGACTCCAAGATGCCGTAGGCGACCGAATAGATAAGACGGCCGTAGCTTATACGAGTTTCCTCTATAGCACGCTCGTCCCTATCAAAATACAGCTCGATTATCCTCTTGTCATCCATAAGACTACCTCGTAAAGTGAAATTTGTCCGCGGGCCGCTCTTTCTTTCCCTCTCGCCCTATAAGACACCGAAAGGACATAAAAGGTTACAGAAAATTCCAAAAATTTTTCAAAGGGGCGGCAAACCGCCGCCCCTCGTTTCGTTTTATTTGATTGTTATATACCATAACGTAAATCAATTTACGATTTCCACACTGAAAGAGGAAAATTTGGATGAGAGTCGTTGCTTTGGAATCCCGAAGCTGTAGTATAATCTACAGCGAGCGGTGACAAACGACGGCTATCGCCGAATTTTACCTTTCAGGTACTATCAAACCGTAGCTTCCTGCCTTCCTCTTATATACAACACAGGTCTCGCCCGACTCGGAATCGGTGAAGGCATAGAAGGAGTGACCGATAAGGTTCATCTGCAGTATTGCCTCCTCGGGAGTCATTGGCTTGAAGGGGAAGGTCTTTACGCGGATCTCAAACTCGTCCTCCTCCACGTACTCGTCATCGTAATAATCTCCGATCTCGATGGTGCCCTTTTTCACCATCTTCTCAACACGGGTCTTGTTCTTCCTGATCTGTCTTTCAAGGCCCTCTACCGCCCTGTCAAGTGCGGTAATAAAGGTTTCGTTCTCCTCTTCGCAGCGGAAGGTGGTACCGCCGTAGTTTACGGTGATCTCGATGATTTTTACTCCTTTGCGAACCTTGCAGGTGACAAACGCCTCGGTTTCCTCGCCAAAGAACCTATCGAACTTAGAAAGCTTCTTTTCTACCGCTTCCTTGAGGCTGTCGCGAACGGTCATCTGCTTGCCGTAAATCGTAATCTTCATACTGTTACCACTCTCTTTCGAGAGCACCCCACGTGGGGTATCCTTTCCTGAGTTCTTGCGGAGCGGGTAGCGGAGAGCTCCCCTCCGCATCTTTATTATAGCATATTCTTTGTGAAAAATAAACAGTTTTTGCAAAATTTTCTAAAAAATTTTTGACATATATGTCCAAATTGTAAAACCCGTTCTATTTTTAAAAAGTCTATTGACATAAGCGAATTTTTGTGATAAAATATTTTTTGGTGGGCAACGAATCTGCGTTGCCTACCTTTTTTTATTTTCCGAACGTTTCTATCCCACGGCTATGAGCGTTTTAAACATATTTATATTTGATTTTTATAATTAATTGGTTACTGTTTTGTATATTTTGACTAATATTTATGTATAAAATGCATATTTAAAGTATATTTATATTGACACAAAAATTCAAATAATATATAATTATTTTAGGCGATGATATTAAATTTTTTAGGAGGACCAAAAATGAAGCGAATCATAGCGTTATGTCTGTGTATTATGGCTCTGGTCGCAATTCTTGCGGGCTGTGAGCTTATTCACCGACACGAATTCGGCGAATGGACCGCCGTAAAAGACGCCACCTGCACCGAGGATGGAGAAAGAGTCCGTTCCTGTTCCTGCGGTGAGAAGGAGCGTGAAGCCATACCCGCCCTGGGGCACGATCAGCAGACTATCCCCGGCACGGCGGCAACCTGCGAGGAGGCAGGCAAGACCGACGGAATTAAATGTAATAATTGCGACGCGACCCTGGAGGAGCAGAAGACTATTCCCGCTCTCGGCCACACCGAGGTAGTCGATGCGGCTGTTGCTCCCGATTGCGAGAACACAGGTCTTACCGAGGGTAAGCATTGTAGCGTTTGTGAGAAGGTGCTCGTAGCACAGGAAACGGTTGCGGCACTGGGACACACTGAGGCAATTGACGCGGCTGTTGCTCCCGACTGTGAGAACACAGGTCTTACCGAGGGTAAGCATTGCTCGGTATGTAATAAGATTATCGTTG
>JAZQDF010000083.1:0-2861 GCA_045546635.1 Eubacteriales bacterium | reverse complement strand
TTGCCGCGGCACTATGGAGATTGGAAACCGCCTCTACGGTATAACTATGCCGCAGAGAGGTATTTCTCAGGCAATAGAGCTTAACGTAAACGAAATTGAAGGAAAACAGAAGGAGCTTTTAGATGGGGTTCTTTGACAGATTAAAGCAAGGTCTTTTCAAGACCAAAAATGCAATTGTAGATAAGGTTGACGCCTTATTCAAGAAATTCGTAAGGGTTGACGAGGATCTTTTTGACGAGCTTGAGGAGCTGCTCATCTCGGCGGATATTGGTGTTAATACAACCGAGGAGATTCTCGACGAGCTTCGTGAAACGGTTAAGGATAAGAGAATAAAGGAGCCTGCAGAGGTAAAGCGTGAGCTCTTTGATATCCTTCGAAGAATGATCGGTGAGCACGAGCCCCTTAACCTCTCCACCAAGCCGTCGGTAATTCTTGTTATCGGTGTAAACGGCGTCGGAAAGACAACTTCCATAGGAAAAATCTCGGCAGAATTGAAAAGGCAGGGAAAGAAGGTTGTCGTTGCGGCGGCTGATACCTTCAGGGCGGCTGCTGCCGAGCAGCTTGCAGTATGGTGCGACCGTGCGGGCGTAGATCTTATCAGACAGGCGGCGGGTGCCGATCCTGCGTCGGTCGTTTTTGATGCCATAAGTGCGGTTAAGAGCCGTGGCTCCGACGTGCTTATCATTGATACCGCAGGCCGTCTTCACAATAAGAAGAATCTTATGGACGAGCTTGCGAAGATTGATAGAGTTATCGCACGCGAGCTTCCCGATGCGGCGAAGGAGACTCTTCTCGTCCTTGATGCAACAACCGGACAGAATGCAGTTTTTCAGGCGAAGGAGTTCAAGGGAGCATCCAAGATTACCGGACTCGTTCTTACAAAGCTTGACGGTACAGCCAAGGGCGGTATTATTATATCAATTAAGAAGGAACTTGGTATTCCCGTTAAGTTTATCGGCGTCGGCGAGCAGATCGACGATATGAAGCCCTTTGACGCGAGGGAGTTTGCATCCGCTCTCTTTGAAGAAAATTAAGCTAAGGAATAAAATATGTTAACAAGTAAGCAGAGAGCGTATCTTCGCTCTATTTCACAGAATCTTGATACCATCTTCCAGATAGGAAAGGGAGGTATCACCGAGGAGATCTGCAACCAGATCTTCAACGCCCTTGAGGCACGCGAGCTTATCAAGGCGAGAGTTCTTGAGAACAGCGGCTACACCGCAAAGGAGGCGGCTAACGTTATTGCCGAGGTTATTGAATGCGACGTGGTTTCTTGCGTTGGCTCGAGATTCGTTCTTTACAAGGAGTCGGAGAAAAAGAAGCGTATAGAGCTTCCAAAGTAATTTGGATATTATGAAATTCAATGACAAACAAATTGATAAGCTTCGTTTGACGGTTGGTGAATGCTTATCCGGGCATAGATTCCGTCACACCCTCGGAGTAGAGAAAATCGCCGTTATTCTCGGCGAGTGCTGTATGCCGGATAAGCTTGATGTTATTCGTGTTGCGGCACTTTTACACGACGTTTCTAAGGAATATTCCGAGGCAGAACATATTTTGCTGATGAAAAGGCACGGAATTGATATGTCCGAGGAGGATCGTTCATCACCGCAGCTGTGGCACTCTATGACTGCACCTCTTGTTGTAATGGAGGACTTTCCCGAGTTTGCTTGCGAGGAGGTTATCTCTGCTGTAAGAAATCATACCGTTGGTTCGCCTGATATGTCGGTGCTTGACGAGATCATTTTACTTGCCGACTACATCGAATTTGGAAGAAGCTACGAAGGATGCGTGGCTCTTCGCAAGAAGGTTCTTGATGAGCTGGGGGGCTGTGAAGGTGCTGATGAATGTATCGCTGTGCTTCACTCTGCAGTTGCAGAATCGCTTGACAACAACATAAAAGAATTCACCTCACGCGGCAAGACCTTCCACAGTAGAACGAAGCTTACCCGTGATGCTATTTTGGCAAAGATAGAAAGGTAAAATTATGGAAAATAAGGATTTAATGAATGCTGATTCGGGTACCCTTGCCCGTGAGGCGGTTAAAATACTTCTTGAGAGAAAGGCTATTAACGTCACCCTATTCGACGTAAGAGAGAAGAGCAGCGTTACCGATTTTTACGTTAACGCGACCGGTAGATCCTCGACTCAGGTAGCGGCTCTTGCAGACGAGGTCGACGCCAAGCTTTCCGAGAGAGGCAGGGCGGCACTTCGTACCGAGGGGAGAAGGGGCAACAGCTGGATTCTCGTTGACTTCGGCGACGTTATTGTAAACGTTTTTGACCGTGAGTCCCGTGAATTCTATAACCTCGACAGACATTTCCCCGAGGAGTCTAAGGTTGATATCTCCGAGCTTGTCAGCGAGGTTGATGCGAAATTTGATTTAAATAAGAATTGAGGCAATAGATAATGAACTACGAACACTCAAATATTGAGGCCAAGTGGCAAAAATATTGGGAGGAGAAGGGAACCTTTAAGACCGACGTCTGGGACTTCTCCAAGCCTAAGTATTACGTTCTTGATATGTTCCCCTATCCTTCGGGCGTTGGACTTCACGCAGGTCATCCCGAGGGCTATACTGCAACCGACATTATGTCCCGTATGAAGCGTATGCAGGGCTACAACGTTCTTCATCCTATGGGCTACGACTCCTTCGGCCTTCCCGCCGAGCAGTATGCGGTAAGCACGGGTAATCACCCCAACGGCTTTACCCAGGAGAATATAAAGACCTTCTCGGCACAGCTCCGTGAGCTTGGCTTCGACTACGACTGGTCTAAGATGATAGCCACATCCGATCCTTCCTTCTATAAGTGGACACAGTGGATATTTAAGAAGCTTTATGAAAAGGGCTATGCAAAGCG
>JAZQDF010000082.1:0-1509 GCA_045546635.1 Eubacteriales bacterium | reverse complement strand
CTCCTCAAAGGAGTAGATAAGCACGTCGATCAAGGGGTATACCAGAAACACCCCAAGAAAAATTAATGCAGGCAGAAGATACAGCCAGGCCTTCAGATTGTTCTTTTCCATATATATATTCCTTTCGGAAGAAAATTCTTTGACGATTACATTATAGCATATCTTACAATATTTATCAAGATAATTAAGTAAAATTTTGTATATGTTAAATCCTCACCTATTGTTGACATTTGCGGAATATAGTGGTAAAATAAAAATAGCTCAAAAATTAAATAAGAAAGAGGACAGACCAATGAACAAAAGCGTATCCACACTTATTCGTTTATTTGCTCTCGCACTGCTGGTCGTAATGGCCCTGTCGCTTGCATCCTGCGACAAGCTTCCCTTCGACCTTGAGGGCATCTTCAAGCCCGACACAGACACGGGCGACGATGTGACTCCCGAGTGCCCCCACTACAACCTGCTTGACAGCAAGTGCTATGACTGTGGCAAGATCTTCGAGAGCACCGTTGAGGAGCTGAAGCTTGACAATTTCACAGGAAGTCAGCTTCCCGATGGCTCGGTTTCATCCCAGCTTTACTACGTTCGTGCCACCGTCAAGAAGGTGCTTGACACCGACAGCGGTGAGATGATCATCGAGGACGCGACGGGCGAGATCAAGGTGCAGGCTATCTTCACCGAGTCGGGCACACCCTACTGGCAGATGTTTGAGAGACCTGACGAGTGTGACGAGGTTCTTCTTCACTGTACCGTAAAGAAGGTTGACGGCGTTTGGGAGATCAACCACGCATTCCTTATGGAATTCGAGGCAGTTGCTGCTCCTATGAAGGTTCTCACCGTTGCAGAGGCACTTGAGCTTTGCGGCGAGAGCGGCAATCTTACCACCGAGCGTTACTACGTACGCGGTAAGGTTAAGACGGTTACCAATCCCGCATACGGTGCGATGGTTATCTACGACGAGACCGGCGAGATCTCGGTTTACAACACCGCAAGCGAGGACGGCTCTGTCGGTTATGCAGATATGGCGGACAAGCCTGTTAAGGGCGACGAGGTACTGCTCTACTGTACTCTTCAAAATTTTAACGGTACAAAGGAGATCAAGAGTGCCTGGCTCATCGAGTTTACGCACAGCGAGGCAGACGTTGATCTTTCAAAGTACACCTCTATGACCATTGCCGAGGCAAGAGACGCCGACAAGGGTGCTCTCGTTAAGGTAAGCGGCACCGTTGCACAGATCACCTATGCAAACGGCTACAAGCCTGCAGGCGTTATCCTGGTTGATAACACAAGCTCTATCTATGTTTACGACGGCGACCTTGCAGGTCAGGTCGAGCTCGGCAACACCGTTGAGATCGCGGCAGAAAAGACCTACTGGATCCTTGACAGCGAGACCACCAATGCAGGTAAGTTCGGATATGAGGGTGCCTGCCAGCTGGATGGCGTTGTCCTGCTTAGCAACGACAAGGGCAACACCGCCTTCGACAAGAGCTGGATCACCGAGACCACCGT
>JAZQDF010000081.1:0-4533 GCA_045546635.1 Eubacteriales bacterium | reverse complement strand
AAGACCGCTTGGCCTCCGACTTATAGGAATTGAGCAGGAAGAAGAGGGGCTCGTCCGAGAGGAGATTCGCAGTAAGAGCCACGAACTCGTCAATATTCTCCTCTATCTTCCAGACCTCACCCGTAGGGCCTCTGCCGTATGAGGGAGGATCCATAATAATGCCGTCGTACTTATTACCGCGGCGGATCTCACGCTCGATAAACTTCTTGCAATCGTCAACGATATAGCGGATGGGAGCATCTGCAAGCCCAGAGAGGCGTGCATTCTCCTTCGCGGCGGCAACCATACCCTTTGATGCGTCAACGTGAACCACTTGTGCCCCCGCCTTTGCCGCGGCAACGGTAGCACCGCCGGTATAGGCAAAGAGATTCAGAACCTTAATAGGCCTGCCCGCATTTCTTATAAGCTCGCCAAACCAATCCCAGTTTGCCGCCTGCTCGGGAAAGAGTCCCGTATGCTTGAAGCCCATCGGCTTGATGCGGAAGGAGAGGTCACCGTAGGAGATAACCCAGCTCTCGGGCAATTTATTGTCGCTCCAGGCACCGCCGCCCGATCTTGAACGCTTATAGCTGGCGTCGGCGGTACGCCAGAGGGGATTTTTCTTCTCGGTCTTCCAGATGACCTGGGGATCGGGACGGATGAGGGTATATTTTCCCCACCGCTCAAGCTTCTCGCCCGATGACGTATCTATTACCGTATAGTCTTTCCAATTATCTGCAATCCACATACGCTTTACCTCTGATTAAAATACTTTCCAATAGCCGAGCCTGCACACTGGGAGTGGCAGATGGCGATCGCCACGGCGTCGGCGGTGTCGTCGGGCTTCGGCGGCTTCTTAAGCTTCAAAATGGAGGTGACCATTGCGATCACCTGTCTCTTCTCTGCCTTGCCGTAGCCCACAACGGCCTGCTTTACCTGCAGGGGTGTATACTCGCTTATTCTAAGCCCCTTTTGGTGGGCGGTGCAAAGGATGACTCCCCTTGCCTCGGCAACGGTAATGCCCGTCGTAATATTCGTATTGAAGAACAGCTCCTCTATAGCCATCTCGGTAGGCGAATACTTATCAATAACCCCCTCAAGATCCTCTTTTATCATAAGCAGGCGTGATTCAACCGATGTATGTGCGGGAGTGGTGATAGCACCGAACGCAACGGGATGCAGCTGTCCCCTCTCGCTGTCGAGAACCGCCCATCCGACTATGGCAAGTCCCGGATCGATACCAAGTATTCTCATAGAAAAGCCTCCCTTCAGCCAAATGGCCATAAATTTCCATATTAATGTATTATACCACAGATTTTTACGATAGTCAATTAAAAATAATAAAAAGATTGTTAAAAAACAAAAAAAGCCCCCAAGGAGCTTTTTTTGTGGATCGGATGAAGCAGAGGTGAACTATTCCAGCGTAACGACTCCGTTAATACCCTTCACGTCATCCTTACGAACGCTGAAGGCGAAGGAGGTGAATTGCATTGCGTCGTCTCCTATATAAGGAACGTCAGTCCTTACGACGACGTAAGCCTTATCCCCCGAAAGATAAAGACCGTCTACCGTAAGCCTGACAGAGCCCGAGCTGCGAACGATAACCTTCGTGACGATAAGAGCGTTTTCTTCAAAAAAGGCCTCGTCATAAAGATGCTTCTGAGCTGCGATATGCTCCTTACGATAGTCATCGGCGTCGAATATCAGAGCATCAAGATAGGTATCGTATTCAGCCTTGGTCTTGAAAATAAAGCCAATTTCACTATCCGTATAGGTCGGGCATATTGCCTCCTCATACTCCAACGGTATTATAGGATCGGCGGCATAATAACCGAGAATCGGCATATAGCTCTCCGACCATTCGGACTCATAATCAATATAAAGGTTAGTGATCAGCGGCTCGCTATCGCATATTTCGGTAAGCCTTGAGTACATATACTCGGTGAAGGAATCTCTGTTAAAAATGATGCTTATATTTTTTATTGCATTAAGCGGAGAGACGCGTGCATCTCCAAAAAGCTCGGTCATACCGTGCTTCTCAATCAATGCTTCTGCAGAGGCGTCGCGGTCAAGTATAAGAGTACAGCTTACCTGCTTTACCTTGTTAAAATAGTAGAGATAATGAGGATTCTCCTCGCAAAGTCGGTCTATCCTCTCCCGCTCGGAATTCTCGTGTTCTATAAGGACGGATGCGAGCCCCGTCGTATCATATACTGCTCCGCACACATCGCAGATATGGTCTCCGTCCCAATCCAAATGCTCGCCGAGGGTATCAATATCGCACTCCCCGAGATTGCAAACGGCATCACGCCAATGATATACACCGTCGTACTGCCACTCACCGAAGGTGTGCACGCACCCCTCGTTTTCCTCGGGAAGAAGGTATCTGCCGCTAAGCGGATACTCGGAGTTATAGCATAGCTTGACCGTGGTATTGTATCTGAATACGTCCCTGCCGTCCTCGACCGTAGCTGCCGAGGGAGAGAGCGAGGAGATCATTAAAATGGAGAATCTAAGGCTACCATCTGCAGTCTCGCCGTCCGAGAAGACGAACCTGTATGCACCGTCAACGTAGAAATCCTCAAGATCTGTGGCAGGCTTTAAATAATAGCTCGTAAAGGCACCCGAAAGCGAGCTGCTGACCTCTCCCCTCGTACCGAGATGCTTGAAATCCTTGGAGATCAGATATTCGTAAATACCGTTAACGTACGAGCTATATTCGTCCTCGCCGAAATATACGTAGAGCTCATTACTTCCGTGCTTAAGATAATTCTGCTCTATCTCGGGAAGATCCGAAACAAGACAGCGTGAGAGCAGCTCATCGGAGAACCAATGATTCTGCTTATATCCGCAGGAGGTGAGGCAGACGAGTATCAAAATCAAGGCCAACAGGCATAATGACAGCTTCTTCATTTCTCGCCTCCCGTAATACAAGAGCTATACGCCCAGGATTTCTCGCCAAATACTATTTCATAGAGCCTGCCGTCAATTTCAAAAACGGTGGGCGTCAGAAGATTGATTCTGCCGTGAGAGGTGTCTATATAATACTCTGCCACGGCATCGATGGGCTCGCCCTCGTAGGGGACGAATTCCACGTAGGTCAGATCGTCATATCTTTCGGAAAAGCTGTCGTCAGAGTACTTTTTGATATAAATATTTCTCGGCTCGCGTCTGAAGGAGTAGGTTACGTAATCGGGATCCTCAATAATAGGTAAAGCATAATCGGGATCCTCAAATCTGAAGGGCTGAGCGTAAGAGGTTAAATTATAAAAGTAGCTGAAGAAGCCGTTATCAAACTCCAAATCTCCAACCTGATCGCCCAGATAAGGATTATCCTTGCAGAAGAAAGTATAAGTCAAAAAGATATCAGTTTCGCCTACGTCAGAATGATCGACCTTTACCAAGGGTTGATTTGTAATAGCCTTGATCTTCTCAATATCCTCTTGCTTTTCGGAATATCTTTTTTCAATAAAGGATGCTTCGTCGGAATAATTATTGACTGTCAAGGCTACACCGTTAACGGGTACTCCGCCAATGCCCTCTTCCAAATTCTTCACCCAATAAAGCAGCTCGTCAAAGGTATAATTCTCCCTGCCCCAGAATGGATCTGACGTGATATGTACGGTCACGTCCTCGTCGGGCATAGTGAATCTGTATACCCAATGATCCGAGCCGTCCTGCTCCTGCCGTACCTCATCGCCGCCCACGAATACGTAAAGGCCGCCATCAAAGATCTTATGCGTCCTGATCACCACCTCGCTGCCCGCCCTATAGAATGGCAGAATGATTCCTTCGATCTCATCGATAGCACCCGTCAGGGTTACAGAATGAATACCGTCAAGCACACCGCAGCCCGAAAGCAAGGCAGAAATAATACAAACAAGCAAAATGAGAGAAACCGATTTTTTCATAAATGCCTCCTATTTTTTCGTTCATATATATAGACACCTTTTTTTACCCTTTGGTTTCAGGTAATTCAAAATTTCTTTATATTTTTATTTTATCATAGGTATATGGGCGTGTCAAGGTGGCGTTTATTAATTATTATTAAACAAGTCTTTTAATATTTTATTAATTTTATTAAATCTATGGACTTTTTCAAAAAACTGTGTTATAATATACTGATTATATATGTCCTGATTAAAGAAAGGTTCCAAAAATGTCAGAAAAAGTAGATATATTTGAAGAAGTAACTCTGCCGCTGATCCCGCTGCGTGGCGTGGTCGGATTTCCTGCGGTCCAGTTAAATATAGAGATCGTAAGACCTATTTCGCTCAAGGCATTTACCGCGGCGGCAACGCTGTACGAGGCGAAGGTGCTGCTCGTTGCACAGAAGGATATTTCGACAGACGAGCCCACCCCCGACGACCTTTACAATATGGGCGTGGTTGCGGAAATAAAGCACGTCGTAAAGAACTCACACGGCAATCTGTCGGTGGTGTTCGAGGGTATATCAAGAGCGAAGATCGGCCCCGTTCACGAGGAGAACGGATATTTTATGGCGGCGGCTATTGCCAAGAAGGAAAAGCAGAGCTACAAGCCCACCCAAGTCGG
>JAZQDF010000080.1:0-13800 GCA_045546635.1 Eubacteriales bacterium | reverse complement strand
CTCGGCGTTATGACCGCTGTGCAGTATGATGACATCAAGCTTATGACACAGAAGATCACTGCTATTGTGGCGGACGATCTGAAGGCCAAGGGTCTAATTCTTTACGATATTAAATTCGAGTTCGGATATGACAAAAACGGTGAGGTTATTCTCATTGACGAAATAGCATCGGGCAATATGCGCGTTTACAAGGACGGCAAATATATTGATCCATTGACACTTTCCAAGCTTTTCTTCGCATAATAACGGTGGCGAATTGATCACCATCACCCACAAGACACAGGAAAGGAATAAAAATGGGCGGTTTTTTTGGAGCGTGCCGCAAGTCGGACGCAATTTCAGATGTATTTTTTGGCACTGATTACCATTCTCACTTAGGAACAAAGTGCGCAGGAATGGCGGCCTATTGTGACAGCATTGGCCTACAAAGAGTTATTCACAACATTGAAAATTCACCCTTTAGAACCAAATTTGACCACATTTTTGACGACATGAAGGGGCACAGCGCTATCGGTTGCATAAGCGACTACGCACCTCAGCCACTGCTTGTCAGATCAAGACTCGGAGTATACGCCATCTGCGTGACGGGTGTAATTAACAATGTGGACGAGTTGGTTGAGGAATGTCTCAAGTGCGACGCACAGTTCGGAGCTATGACGGGCGGTGCTGTAAACACCACCGAGCTTGTAGCTGCCCTTATCAATAAAAGCCCTAATTTTATTGAGGGAATACTTCGCGCTCAGGATATGATAGACGGTACGGCGGCAATCCTAATACTCAAGGATGATGGTCACATCATTGCCGTAAGAGATAAGCACGGTAGACTTCCTCTGGTTATCGGAAAAAATGAGGAAGGCTATTGCGCAACTCTTGAGCCCTTTGCATCTACCAAGCTTGATTATGAGATAGTAAAAGAACTTCGCGCGGCAGAGGTGGTAGAAATATGGGCTGATGGAATGGAGGTCCTGGTAGAGGGACGTGATGAGATGAAGATATGCTCCTTCCTTTGGAGCTACTACGGCTATCCTACTTCTACTTACGAGGGCAGCAACGTAGAGGTCATGCGATATCTCAACGGTGCCATAATGGCAGACAACGACAAGGTAACAGGAAAATCCAATGAGATTGATTACGTTGGTGGTATCCCTGACTCGGGAACCCCTCATGCCATAGGATATGCCAACAGAAGCGGTAAGCCTTTTGCAAGAGCGTTTATCAAGTATACTCCCACCTGGGCAAGAAGCTTTACACCAACAAAACAGTCCGAGAGACAGCGCGTAGCGAAGATGAAGCAGATACCCGTTCGCGAGCTTATTGAGGATAAAAATCTTTTGCTTGTAGATGACTCAATAGTACGAGGCACACAGATTCGTGAGACCGTCGATTTTCTTTATGATAGCGGTGCCAAGGCAGTACATATTCGATCGGCTTGCCCTCCTGTAATGTACAGCTGTAAATATTTGAATTTCTCACGTTCCACAAGCGATATGGATCTTATAGCAAGGAGAATTATTGCCGAACTTGAAGGCGATGAGGGGGCAAAGTATATAGACGAATACAGCGACTTTAAAACCGAGAGAGGCCAAAGACTTCGCGAGGAGATGTGCAAAAGGCTTCATCTCGCATCAATAGAATTCCAGTCGCTTGAGGGAATAATTCAGGCAATAGGACTTGAGCCATGCAAGCTCTGCACCTATTGTTGGAACGGAAAAGAATGAAAAGGAGACGAAATACTATGCATTCACAATCCAAGTCCGAGGCCTACGCAAAGGCCGGTGTTGATATAACCGCAGGATATAAGGCGGTTGAGCTTATGAAAAAGCATATCGCAAGAACGAAGAACGACGGTTGCCTTGATGACGTAGGTGGCTTTGGCGGATGCTTTGGACTAAATCTCTTTGAAATTGAAAATCCTGTCCTGGTTTCGGGTACTGACGGTTGCGGTACTAAAGTAAAGATGGCTATACTGATGGACAAACACGATACCATTGGTATTGATGCCGTGGCAATGTGCGTTAACGATATTATTTGCTGTGGCGCAAGACCTCTGTTTTTCCTGGATTACATCGCCTGCGGAAAGAATATTCCCGAAAAAATAGCTTCTATCGTAAGCGGCGTTGCTGAAGGATGCGTTCAATCTGGCGCTGCTCTTATAGGCGGTGAAACCGCTGAACATCCAGGTATGATGCCTGAAGAGGAATATGACCTTGCCGGATTCGCAGTTGGAATCGTTGACAAGAAAAAGATGCTTGATAATACAAAAATGAGAGATGGTGACGTTGTTATTGCTCTTGCATCAAGCGGAATTCATTCAAACGGATTCTCCTTGGTTCGCAAGGTGTTTGATATAGATAACAATCCTGAAAATCTTTATTCTCCCTGTGAAACGCTTGGTGGAAAATCTATTGCCGAGACCCTTCTTACCCCTACAAAAATCTACGTAAAGAGTATTCTTAATCTTCTTGAAAAGGTAGATGTTAAGGGTATTTCACACATCACAGGCGGCGGATTCTATGAAAATATTCCCAGAAGTATTCCCGACGGTCTCGGAGCAAAAATCAACAAGGACTCCGTAAAAATCCTTCCCATTTTTAAGCTTATTGCAGAAAAGGGCGGTATCAGCGAGCGTGATATGTTCAACACCTTCAACATGGGCGTTGGAATGAGCATTGTTGTTTCTCCCGAGGACGCAGAGTGTGCACTTGAAATTCTCAGAGCAAACGGCGAGGATGCGTATATTTTCGGCGAGATAATCGAATCCAAGGAGAGAATAATCATATGCTAAAAAACACGGTAAGCGGTATTCTTGCCGGAACAATGATCGCTATTGGTGGTACGGTTTATCTTTCTCTTGCGGGAAGTAATAAAATTATCGGTGCTATTCTCTTCTCGGTTGCACTGCTTTGTATCTGTAAGCAGGGATACTCGCTTTACACCGGAAAGATCGGCTTCGTGCTATCAAATCATTCAAAAGAGGATATGTCTGTTGTTTGGTTTGGTCTGCTTGGTAATTTTGTTGCTACCGTAATTTTCGGCGTTACCCTCAGCTATGCAATCCCCTCTATTTCGGTGGTTGCAGCAGAAATATGTAAAGCAAAGCTTACACAAGGATTGTTTTCCGCCTTTATCCGTGCTGTTTTCTGCGGAATGCTGATGTATCAGGCGGTTAGCATTTTCAAAAAATATGACCAAAATCTTGCGGGTATATTCCTTTGTATTCCCGTGTTCATCCTCAGCGGTTTTGAGCACTCTATCGCAAATATGTTTTATTTTGCGGCTGCAAGAAGCCTTTCCATCGAGGTAATAATTTACATCATCACAGTTATCCTTGGAAATTCGGTAGGCGGTATGTTTTTTGAACTTCTCGCCCTTCCGTTTAAGAAAAACAAAAAATCGGAGGATGTTGAATAATGACCGAAAAGATAAAGAAAATAGGCGTTCTCGTCTCCGGTGGAGGAACAAATCTTCAGGCATTGATTGATGCCGAGGCAGAAGGTAAGCTGGGATGTGGAAAAATCTCTTTGGTTATTTCCTCAAAGCCCGGTGCTTTCGCCCTTGAAAGAGCGGCAGGGGCAAATATTGAAGCGATTGTGCTTGCAAGGCGAGACTTCGACAACATTGCCGAGTATTCAAGAGCTCTTGCAGACACACTTTGCGAAAGAGAGATAGACCTGGTTGTACTAGCAGGATTTCTAACTATTATTGATGAAACAATGTACGAAAGATTTCCCAACAGGATACTCAATGTTCATCCTGCCCTTATTCCTTCCTTCTGCGGTAGGGGTTACTATGGACTTCGCGTTCACGAGGCGGCTCTAGAAAAGGGCGTTAAGGTTTCGGGCGCTACCGTGCATATCGTAACGCCTGAATGCGACGCCGGTCCAATCGTTCTGCAAAGGGCGGTTGAGGTAAAAGAGGGCGATACTCCCGAAATCCTTCAGAGACGTATAATGGAAGAGGCTGAGTGGAAGATACTTCCCGAGGCAGTAAGACTTTTCTGCGAGGACAGAATAATTATTGAAGACAGTAAGGTGCATATAAAAGGAGAATAAAATGAAGGTTTTAACTATTAAGGAAGAGTTAAATTCTCTTTCATATCATGGCAGAGGAATAATTATAGGAAAGAGTGCCGACGGCAAGAAGGCGATCACCGCATATTTTATTATGGGAAGAAGCGTCAACAGCCGCAACCGTGTATTCGTGGCAGAGGGTGACGCCATGCGCACCAAGGCATTCGACGAATCTAAGATGGTAGATCCCCACCTTATAATCTACTATCCCGTTCGTGTTCTCGGTAACAAGACCATCGTTACCAACGGCGACCAGACAGATACAATTTATCAGCTTATGGACAGGCAGATGACCTTTGAGCAGGCTCTGAGAACCCGTGAGTTTGAGGACGATAAGCCTAACTTTACCCCCAGAATATCGGGTATTATTCACCGCGATGGCGGTGAAATGCACTATGCTATGTCAATACTCAAGAGCGCAGAGGGTGACGATAGCTCCTGTGAAAGATTTACATACGCATACTCTACTCCCCTTGCCGGAAGAGCAAAGTTTATTCATACATATAGCGGTGACGGCAATCCCCTTCCTTCCTTCGAGGGTGAGCCCAAGACCCTCTTGCTTCCCGATATGGACATAGATTCGCTTACAGATCTAATCTGGACCAATCTTAACGAAGATAACAAGGTTTCTCTCTTTGTTCGTTATATTGATATTGAGTCCGGCGAGACCGAAACCAGAATAGTAAATAAAAATATGTGAGGAAAGAAAATGAAAGAATTTGAACTTAAATACGGCTGTAACCCCAATCAGAAGCCTGCAAAAATATATATGCAGGACGGAAGCGACCTTCCTATTGAAATTCTCTCGGGCAGACCCGGATACATCAACTTTCTTGACGCCTTCAATTCCTGGCAGCTTGTTAAGGAGGTTAAGGAGGCTACTGGTATGGTAGCTGCAGCCAGCTTCAAGCACGTATCTCCCACCTCTGCGGCAATTGGAAAGCCCCTTTCCGACGAGCTTAAAAAGGCATGCTTCGTTGACGATATCGACGGACTTAACGATTCTCCCCTTGCCTGCGCTTATGCAAGAGCCAGGGGTACCGATAGAATGTCCTCCTTCGGTGATTGGATTGCCCTTTCGGACGAGTGTGACCTCACTACCGCAAAAATAATTGCACGAGAGGTGTCTGACGGAATTATTGCACCCTCATACTCTCCCGAAGCTCTTGAGCTTCTTAAGAGTAAAAGAAAGGGTGCATACAACATAGTAAGAATTGACCCCAGTTATGCACCTGCTGAAATTGAGACCAAGCAGGTTTACGGAATAACCTTTGAGCAGGGCAGAAATAATTTCAGAATTGACCGAGAGCTTCTCTCAAACATCGTTACAGAGAAAAAAGAGCTTCCCGAGAGCGCAAAAATCGATATGATTATTGCTCTTATCACCCTAAAATACACCCAGTCTAACTCGGTGTGCTTTGCCAAGGACGGACAGGCTATCGGCGTTGGCGCAGGCCAGCAGTCAAGAATTCACTGTACCCGTCTTGCAGGTGACAAGGCAGACCTCTGGCATCTTCGCCAGAGCGAGAGAGTTCTCTCTCTTAAATTTGCCGACGGTGTAGGCAGACCCGACAAGAATAACATTATTGACCTGTATCTTTCGGACAGGGATTCGGATACCGTTCTCGGCGACGGAGTATGGCAGAAATATTTCTCCGAGCGTCCCGAGCCATTTACCAGAGAGGAAAAGGATGAATATCTCTCTAAAATAAAAGGCGTTACCGTTGCATCCGACGCCTTCTTCCCCTTCTCAGACAATATAGACAGAGCAGCAAAGAGCGGCGTCAGCTATATTGCCGAGCCTGGTGGTTCTATCCGTGACGACCTTGTAATTGAGGCGGCGGATAAGTACGGAATGGTAATGTCCTTTACCGGAATGCGCCTTTTCCATCATTAATTTAAGGAGCTTGCAATGAAGATTTTGGTTGTTGGCGGCGGCGGCCGTGAGCACGCAATAATTAAATCTTTAAAACAGAACAAGACTGTTGAGACGATATATGCCCTCCCCGGTAACGGTGGTATATCCGAAGACGCAATTTGCGTTAATATTGGCGCAAAGGATATTGACGGAATCCTAGGTTTTGCTAAAGAAAATAGCATAGATTACGCCGTGGTAGCACCCGATGATCCATTGGTTCTCGGTGCGGTGGATGCTCTTGAGGCAGAGGGAATTCCCTGCTTTGGTCCAAATAAGGCGGCTGCAATTATTGAAGGCAGCAAGGCTTTTTCAAAGGAGCTGATGAAGAAATACGGTATTCCCACCGCAGCCTATGAAATCTTCTCTGACGAGAGTGCGGCTGTTGAATATCTTAAAGACGTCAGCTATCCTGCGGTAATTAAGGCAGACGGACTTGCTCTTGGCAAGGGCGTTATCATTGCAAAGAATTACGGCGAGGCTGCCGCTGCTGTAAGATCTATGATGACCGATGGGGTTTTTGGAGAAAGTGGAAAAAGGGTTGTTATTGAGGAATTCCTTGAGGGTCCCGAAGTCTCAGTCCTTGCCTTTACCGACGGCAAGACTATTGTTCCTATGATTTCCTCTATGGACCACAAGCGAGCCGGGGATAATGACGAGGGATTAAATACCGGAGGTATGGGTACTATCGCCCCCAATCCTTACTACACCGAGGAAATAAAGAACAGCTGTATGCAAAAAATCTTTATTCCAACTATAAATGCTATGAACTCCGAGGGAAGACGCTTCAAGGGCTGTCTGTACTTCGGACTGATGATTACCAAAAACGGCCCGAAGGTTATTGAATACAACTGTCGCTTTGGAGATCCTGAGACTCAGGTTGTCCTTCCTCTTCTTAAAACCGATCTGCTTGATATAATGATGGCGGTCACCGAGGAGAGACTCTCCGAAATCAATGTTGAATTTTATAACAAAGCTGCCGCCTGTGTTATTATGGCATCCAAGGGGTATCCCGAGAGTTATAAAAAGGGCTTTGAAATCACTATCTCCAAGGACGTGAAGAAAGATGTTTTCATTGCGGGAGCAAGTCTTGAAAATGACAGACTTGTCACATCGGGCGGACGTGTTCTCGGTGTGACGGCTACGGCTGACACATTGGAGAATGCCATCAAGGAGGCATATCGCCTGACAGAAAAAATACACTTCGAAAACGCGTACTTTAGACGTGACATCGGTAGACGTGCGCTGGCTTGTGTTAAGGAAAGGTAAACTATGGTTTACAGAATATATGTAGAAAAGAAAAAAGGATTTGATCACGAGGCAACCTCTCTTACCAAAGAAGCTCGTGAGCTGCTTGAAATTTCGGGTATTGAGGCTATTCGTGTGATCAACAGATATGACGTCGAGGGGATCGAAAGAGAGCTTTTTGACCGTGCTGTTAACACCGTATTTTCAGAGCCTCAGATGGATGATGCCGGTGAAAGCATACGTCTTGAGGGTGCCAAGGTTTTTGCTGTAGAATACCTGCCGGGTCAGTTTGACCAGAGAGCCGATTCTGCAGCTCAATGCATTCAGCTTATCGCTCAGTGCGAAAGGCCTGTTGTACGTACGGCAAAGATTTACGCAATATACGGAAATATTAACGACGGTGAGCTTGAATCGATTAAAAAATACGTTATCAACCCCGTTGAATGCCGTGAGGCAAGTCAGGAAAAGCCCGAGACTCTGAATATTGAATATTCGTGCCCCGAAATCGTAGAAACTATTGAGGGCTTTATTGCCCTTGACAATAAGGGACTCGTCGAGTTTCTTGAACGCATGGGACTTGCTATGGATCTCGATGATCTTAAGTTCTTGCAGAATTACTTTAAAAACGAGGAGCACCGTGACCCTACCATAACCGAGATAAAAGTAGTTGACACCTATTGGTCTGACCATTGCCGTCATACTACCTTTTCAACTCATATTGACAACGTAAGGATAAGCGACAAGGCGGTTGCCGAGGCTTATCAGCGTTATCTTGACTCTCGCACAGAGGTTTACGGCGAGGAAAAGGCAAAAGGGCGTCCAGAAACTCTTATGGATATTGCCACCATCGCCGGCAAACTACTAAAAAAGCGAGGTCTTGTCCCCGAACTTGACGAGAGCGAGGAGATAAACGCTTGCTCAATTCACGTTAACGCTACCGTTAACGGTGAAGAGCAGGACTGGCTGCTTATGTTTAAAAACGAAACGCACAATCATCCCACCGAGATAGAGCCCTTTGGAGGCGCTGCTACTTGTATAGGAGGTTGTATCCGAGACCCTCTTTCTGGCAGAGCATACGTTCATCAGGCGATGAGAGTGACCGGCGCTGCCGACCCCAGAAGGTCGCTCTCCGAAACGCTCCAGGGCAAGCTTCCTCAAAGAAAGATTTGTCAGACTGCCGCAGCCGGATATTCCTCCTACGGCAACCAGATAGGTCTTGCTACCGGTCACGTGGCAGAGGTATACCACGACGGCTACGTTGCAAAGCGACTTGAATGTGGTGCGGTAGTTGCTGCCGCTCCCGCTTGTAATGTGCGACGTGAGCGTCCCGAGGCGGGTGACGTTATCATTCTTCTCGGCGGCAGAACGGGCAGAGACGGTATCGGCGGTGCCACCGGATCATCAAAGAGTCACAATATGAAATCGCTTACCACTATGGCGTCTGAGGTTCAGAAAGGAAACGCTCCCGAGGAAAGAAAAATTCAGCGTTTGTTCCGTGATCCCAACGTTACCCGTCTTATTAAGCGCTGTAATGATTTTGGCGCAGGCGGTGTTTCTGTTGCTATCGGTGAGCTCGCCGACGGACTTAAAATAGACCTTGACGCAGTTCGCAAGAAATATGACGGACTTGACGGAACCGAGCTTGCCATTTCCGAATCTCAGGAAAGAATGGCGGTTGTGGTTGAAGCCAAGGATGCAGACAAATTCATTGAATATGCCGAAAAGGAAAACCTTGAGGCATACCGAGTTGCCGTTGTCACCCGGGAGGCAAGAATGGTTATGTCCTGGAATGGGCAGATTATTGCCGACCTTTCAAGAGAATTTCTCAATACCAACGGTGCAGACAAGCATACCGAGCTTGAGGTAAGCGAAAAGGATCTTACGGTATTTTCAAAGGCACTTTATTCGGGTCTTCGTGATATGGCATCTGATCTAAAAACCGCAAGCAGACGAGGCCTTGTGGAGCGATTTGACAGCTCCATCGGAGCAGGATCGGTGCTTATGCCTTTCGGTGGAAAAACGCAAACAACATCTGTGCAGGCTATGGCGGCGCTTCTTCCTACACTTCCCGGACAATCTACCGACCAGGCGAGCGTTATGGCTTGGGGCTTTGATCCCGACGTAATGTCGGTTGACCCATACACCGGTGCTCGCGCCGCGGTTTACAGCTCTGTGGCGAAAATAGTTGCTGCAGGCGCTGACTATAAAAACGCATATTTAACTCTTCAGGAGTTCTTTGAGAAGCTGAGAAACGAGCCGCTTCGTTGGGGCAAGCCCTTTGCGGCACTCCTCGGAGCTATGGACGCTCAGCTTGAATTAAACGCTGCAGCTATCGGCGGCAAGGACTCTATGTCGGGAAGCTTCCTTGAAAGAGACGTTCCTCCAACTCTCATTTCCTTTGCAATAGCTCCTGTTAAGGCACACGAGGTTATCTCTCCTGAATTTAAGGAGGCAGATCACCCTGTTTATCTATTTGCTCCGTCCGATAAGAGTGCTGAGTCGACAAAGGCCGCATGGGAATCCTTCCATCGCCATTGTCAGGAAGGCAAGGTCAAGGCAGCCTGGGCTGTTGAAAATGGTCTTGCTGAGGCGGTAATGAAGATGTCCTTCGGTAATAATATCGGCTTTAAGTCATGCGGCACAGTAGGTGAGAATTGGTACAATACTATGATGTACGACTTCATCGTCGCAGAGCTGGACTGTGAAATTGATGATCCTTATGCACTTAAAATAGGCGTCACCACTTCAGAGCCTAAGATTGTTCTTGATAAGGAGAGCGCATCTGTTGATGAGCTGCTCCATTTAAACGAGGCAACTCTTGAGAGTATATTCCCGACAAGGGTGTCGGATAAAAAAGAGGATGTTCAGAGCTTTTCCTATAACGTAGGCTCTTGTGCCGCTCCTGCGGTAAAGGTTGCACGTCCCAAGGTTCTGATTCCGGTATTCCCCGGCACAAACTGTGAGTATGACACCGCAAAGGTCTTTACCGACGCAGGTGCTGACGCCGAGATCTTCGTTGTCAGAAATCTCACCGCCGACGATACGGCGAGAAGCGTTGAGCAGTTTGCGATAAAAGTAAGAGATAGTCAGATCGTATTTATTCCCGGAGGCTTCTCCGGTGGTGACGAGCCTGACGGATCGGGTAAATTCATAACCGCATTTATGCGTAATCAGGCGGTAAAAGATGAAATCACCTCCCTGCTTGATAAGCGTGACGGTTTAATGGGCGGAATCTGTAACGGTTTCCAAGCTCTTATCAAGCTTGGACTTGTTCCTTACGGAAAAATAATAGACACCGACGCTAGTTGTCCCACTCTTACCTACAACGATATCTCAAGACATCAATCTAGAATCGTTCGTGTAAGAGTAGCATCCAACAATTCTCCCTGGCTCCGTGGAGTTAACGTAGGAGACACGTTTAACGTACCCATTTCCCACGGAGAGGGTAAATTTATAGCAAGCGAAGCACTTATCAAGGAGCTCAGCGCAGGCGGTCAGATTATGACCCAGTACGTTGATCTTGAGGGTAATCCTACCTACGATATCCGCTTTAACCCTAACGGATCTGCCTCCGCCATTGAGGGTATACTTTCTCCCGACGGACGTGTGTTCGGTAAAATGGGACACAGCGAGAGAATTGGCAAGGGACTATATAAAAACGTGACGGGCGAATACGATATGAAGCTGTTCGAATCCGCAGTAAAATACTTTAAATAAGAGGGGAAAAACATATGGCATATTTATCCGATATAGAAATCGCACAGCAGTGCGAAATGAAGCATATAAGCGAGATAGCAAAAAAGCTTGACATCTCTGACGACTACCTTGAGCAGTACGGAAAGTATAAGGCAAAAATCGACTACAGTCTTTTGAAGGATTCGGATAGAGAGGCTGGAAAGCTTATTCTTGTTACCGCTATAACCCCCACGGCTGCGGGTGAGGGAAAAACCACTACTACAATAGGGCTTGCTGATGGATTGTCCAAAATAGGTAAGCGTGTTGCGGTTGCTTTGCGTGAGCCATCCCTTGGCCCTGTTTTCGGTGTAAAGGGCGGTGCGGCAGGTGGTGGATACGCCCAGGTCGTGCCTATGGAGGACATTAATCTCCACTTTACAGGCGATTTTCATGCTATTGGGGCGGCAAACAATCTGCTGGCAGCGATGCTGGATAACCATATTCAGCAGGGAAACAGCCTTGGCATTGACGTAAAGAAGATAACCTGGAAAAGATGCGTCGATATGAACGACCGTCAGCTTCGATTCGTCGTAGACGGACTTGGTGGCAGAGTGAACGGCATTCCCCGTGAGGACGGCTTTGATATTACCGTCGCATCCGAGATTATGGCTGTTTTCTGTCTTGCAAACTCTATTTCCGACCTTAAAGAGAGGCTTTCACACATAGTTGTTGGCTACACCTACGACGATAAGCCTGTTACTGCAGGCGATCTCAAGGCTGTTGGTGCAATGACCGCTCTTCTCAAAGACGCATTGAAGCCCAACCTTGTTCAGACGCTAGAGGGAACTCCTGCATTCGTTCACGGCGGACCATTTGCTAATATCGCTCACGGCTGCAACTCGGTTATCGCTACCAGAATGGCGATGAAGCTTGCCGATTATGCCGTTACCGAGGCAGGCTTTGGCGCAGACCTTGGAGCAGAGAAATTCCTTGATATCAAGTGCCGTATGGCAGGTCTCAAGCCTGATGCTGTTGTTATGGTTGCCACAGTCCGTGCGCTCAAGCTCCACGGCGGCGCAAACAAGACGGAGCTTGGCAGCGAGAACCTCTCAGCTCTTGAAAAGGGTCTTCCCAACCTACTCCGTCACGTTTCCAACATCAAAAACGTATATAAACTCCCCTGTGTCGTTGCAGTAAACCGTTTCCCCACCGACACGGATGCCGAGATTAATCTCGTTATCGAAAAGTGCCGTGAGCTTGGTGTAAACGTAAGGCTTTCTACCGTCTGGGCAGACGGCGGTAAGGGTGGAATAGAGCTGGCACATGAGGTTGTAAAACTTTGCGAGGAGGAAAACAACTTTACCTTCAGCTATGAGAGCGACTCTACTATTGAAGAAAAAATTGATAATATCGTTAAAAAGGTATACGGAGGCGAGGGAGTAAGCTTCAGCACCCAGGCAAAGAAGGAGATTGAAAGACTTACCGCTCTGGGCTACGGCAATCTGCCTGTGTGTATGGCAAAGACTCAGTACAGCTTCTCAGACGACCCAACAAAGCTTGGTGCTCCCAAGGGCTTTATCGTTACCGTAAGAAATATAAAGGTAAGCGCAGGTGCAGGCTTTATCGTGGCTCTGACGGGCGATATTATGACTATGCCCGGACTTCCTAAGGTTCCCGCAGCAGAGAAAATTGACGTTGACGAAAACGGAAAAATATCTGGTTTATTCTAACTTTTATTTACATTTTAACCAATTTAAGAGGTGAAAAGCATGGATTTGATTAAAAGGCCTGAAGAAATGGCTCGTATCAATACAAGAGAACTAGCTGATAAATTCATTGCCGAGCAGGTGGAGCTTATTCGCCGTCAGGTAGGCGACAAGAAGGTTTTGCTCGCTTTGTCGGGTGGAGTTGACAGCTCGGTTGTTGCGGCTCTGCTTATTAAGGCAATAGGCAAACAGCTTGTCTGTGTTCATGTCAACCACGGTCTTATGCGTAAAGGTGAGAGTGAGCAGGTAATCAACGTGTTTGGAAGACAGCTTGACGCTAATCTTATTTACGTTGACGCTTCCGATCGTTTTCTCTCTCTGCTTGATGGTGTTACCGACCCCGAAACAAAAAGAAAGATTATCGGTGCTGAATTTATTAAGGTCTTTGATGAAGAATCGGCAAAGCTTTCGGGTATCTCCTTCCTCGCACAGGGTACTATTTATCCCGATATTATTGAGTCTAAGGGTGTTAAGGCGCATCATAACGTAGGCGGTCTGCCCGAGGATATGCAGATGGAGCTTGTTGAGCCTGTAAAGCTTCTTTATAAAGACGAGGTCAGAGTTGTTGGTGAGGCGCTTGGTCTGCCTCACGAGATGGTTTACCGTCAGCCATTCCCCGGTCCCGGTCTTGGTGTAAGATGCCTTGGCGCTATTACAAGAGACAGACTTCACGCACTCCGTGAGGCAGATGCCATTCTTCGTGAGGAGTTTGACAAGGCAGGTCTTGCAGGCAAAGTGTGGCAGTATTTTATTGCAGTGCCCGATTTCAAGAGTGTCGGTGTCAGAGATGGCAAGCGCTATGAGGGCTGGCCTGCAATTATTCGTGCCGTAAATACCACCGATGCTATGAGTGCAACCATTGAGGAAATACCATATAGCATCCTTCATAAAATCACAGATAGAATTACCTCCGAGGTGGAGGGTATGAACCGTGTTCTATACGACCTCACCCCCAAGCCCATCGGCACAATCGAGTGGGAATAATTTCAATTCCATAAACTATAAATTACATTTCATACAAAAAGGAGACAAAAAATGGCTGTTTATTTCACCGAACCCTCCCGTACATTCAGTGAGTATCTTCTTATTCCCGGTTACACCGATGAAAGATGCATTCCTGCCAACG
>JAZQDF010000079.1:0-2498 GCA_045546635.1 Eubacteriales bacterium | reverse complement strand
CGACATATAAAGCCCCCAGCCGCCCTTTTCGGTTCCCTCGGGGCCCTTCTCCCACAGATAGCTTTTAATGCCCAGAGGAAGAAAAATAAGCTCGTCAGCAAGCGAGCCCAGGCTTCTGCCGGTCACACGCTCGGCTGCTCTGGCAAGTATATAGCTATTCATACTATTGTATGAAAATTTACTTCCGGGAGGAAATCTTACCGCCGCGGAGAAAAAGGCCACCGTCCAATCACGCTCGGTTATTGCCCCCGCCTCGGCAAAATCCACCCCGCTGGTCATTGATAGCAGATGGTCTATCGTTATCAGCGGGAATTTTCTGTCGCGGTAGGGTATCTCGGGAAAAATGCTCGAAAGCGTCCTATCGAGACGAAGTCTGCCATCGTCGATCAGCCTGCCGATTATCATCCCCAGCACCGTCTTTGACATCGAGTGGGAGATGTGCCACCGTCGGGTGCTGTATCCGGGAGACGAGCACTCGCATATAACCTTACCGTCGCGAAGCACCAGCAGGCTATGAACGCCCGCTCTACGTTCGCTCTCAAGCTCACAAAGCATATTATACAGTCTTAATGAGGAAATACCGAGTTTCTCGGGTACGGTACGCTCAAAAAATGGCTCCTCCACCCCACCCGTCACAGTTTTCTGCGGATAATACGGCAGGCTGCTCACGCTTTCCTTACTTCCGAAAAGCAACGATGCAATAAGCTCTACCGTGCGTTTTTTCCATCTTTCCATCTTACACCCCTATTCTTTCTACAGTTAAGTATACCGAAAATCGGGGTATTTTATTTATAAAAAAAGACCTCGGCAAAAAACCAAGGTCATTTTTATTATGCTCCAACGAACAGCTCCGTCGGGAAGATAAGATCGCCGAGCAGTCCAAAGATCACACCGGCAAGAAGAGTGATGCCGATGATGAGGGCGTTCTCCTTTGCCTTCTTGTTTATGCGACAAAGCACCAGAAGTCCCACTCCCGCACCGGAAAACAGGCCCGACATCATAGTGCCGGCAGTAATAAGCCCCTCGGTACAGAGGCTGGTGAGTGCTACTGACGCAGCACAATTGGGTATCATACCGAACAAAGCGGCAATGATATGACTGATCACAGGCTTGTCATACATAACAGCACCGAGATTTTCCTCACCGACGAAGAAAATAAGGGCGTTTATAGCAAGCGTCACAAGGAGCACGAAGAGTGATATCGTTGCTGTGTGATGAAGGGCGGAATACCATATTCCACGCTCACAATGACAGTTATCCTCGTCACAGATAGCGTCGATGTTTATTTTCTCGGGCTCTCGCTTAATAAGTCTCATTATAAGATCTATCAGAAGACCGATCAGAATACCTACAATCGTTTTATATAGCACGACCAGTGCCACCGTTCCGATAGGAACGCTTCCCGATATGAGTATAGGAAGCATCTCGTCCGAGGTGGATAAGAATACCGCCACGACGGTTCCCATAGAGATGATGCGTCCTGCGTAAAGATTTGCTGCCGCTGCCGAAAATCCGCATTGCGGAACGGCACCGAGCAGGCCTCCTGCAACAGGAGCGAACACCCCCGCACGCTTCATAAATCTCTCCGCCTTATCACCCGCCTTATGCTCTATAAACTCCATAAGCAGGTAGGTCAGAAACAGGAACGGTATTATTTTTAATGTATCAAGCAGACCGTGCAGGAGAATTTCCTCGGCCCAATGGGCCATCTCTCCCTCGGCGTGCGTATGTAATAATGCCATTTATTATTCCTCTTTTTTTATTTCCTATATATAATAAACTTTTTTTCTGAAAATGTCAAGCATTATTTTGAAAAAGCGATAAAGCTGACGAATTTATGCCGAAGTTGAATTATTTGGCACCGATAATCAAGCGAGTATGGGTAAATAATAATATTACCAAAAAGAAAGGAATAACGGTATGGAAACCGATACTATAAAGCTGCTGCGTGAATGCAACGCAGGAATCAAAATGGGCGAGGATGCCATAAAGCAGGTGCTTCCCAGAGCGAAAAGCGGCGAGCTCAAGCACGCCCTCGAGGTCTGTAAGAACACACACGCCTCCCTCGGCGACGAGGCTCACGCAATGCTTCTTGATCACAAGGCCGAAACGAAGGATGCTCATCCTATGGCACGTGCTATGAGCAACCTGAAGATCGGTGCAACGCTGATGATGCGTGAGAGCGATAACCGAATAGCCGATCTGATGACGGACGGCTGCGATATGGGTATAAAATCGCTTACAAAATATCTTAACAAATACAAAAACGCCACTCCCGAGGCAAAAAATCTTGCCAAAAGGCTCATTGCCTCCGAGGAATATCTCGAGGGAAAAATGCGAGATTTTCTTTGATCCCGCAAAAATTATAAACATTATGTAAAGTTTTGTTTTCATTTTTAAAGCAAAAAGGCTAAAGCCGCCCACTGATAGTCAACAGGCAATATTCACTTTTTGTGCCGCAAAAAATATTTATTAAAATATTTTGACAAAAATCAAAA
>JAZQDF010000078.1:0-1874 GCA_045546635.1 Eubacteriales bacterium | reverse complement strand
CTTCCTAAGACCGCTTGGCCTCCGACTTCTTCTCGGTACAGGTTGCCGCCTTGCCGGTAACTGTCTCCTCGGTGTGACCGAGTGCTGCGATTTCTTCCTGTGCTACGAGTATCTCGTCGCATACGGAACACTTCTTACCCTCGGTAAGACCCTTCTCGGTACAGGTTGCCGCACTGCCTGCCACTACCTCCTCGGTATGACCGAGTGCTGCGATCTCCTCCTGTGCTACGAGTGTCTCGTCGCATACGGAGCACTTCTTACCCTCGGTAAGACCTGCTTCAGTTCAGGTGGGATCCACCGCGGGGATAGCTTCCTCGGTGTGAGGAAGCTTTTCAATAGCCTCGGTGTAGCTGTCGTTACAAGAGCACTTGAAGGTCTTCACGCCCTCCTCAGAGCAGGAAGGAGCCTTTGTGATCTCTTCGTCGTACTGATGAGTGTGGCTCTCGCCGTAGCCCATAAAATAGGCAACAAGCGAACAGCCGGAAAGTGTAAATGCAAGAGCACAGATCAATAAAACGAACGTTAATGAAAGAATTAATTTTTTCATTTTGCTCTCCTTAATTTAGTTAATTTGTTAATAATTTAAATTATTAATTAAGCTTATTATCGATAAGCGTTGCCTCGGGAATATCCTCGATAGATGCGTAGTGAGTGATAAAGCTGTCTACCGCAAGGCAGCCCCAAGCGTTGGAGGCGTTATCCACAACTCTGATATAAACCTCTCTGCCCATATACTGAGTAAGATCGGCCTTGAACTGGAACATACGTCCCTCGTTGTGATCCGCATTATCGTTATGATATCTTGCAACAGCCTCGTCGGTGGTAGCGTCCACGATCTCGATATAGCAATCGGGATTGTATCCGCCGCCCAGCTTGAAGGTGATAAATCCGCAGCCGCCGACGGTAAAGGTCGAGCTGGTAAGAGTACCGTGTGCGGCCTCCATACTGCCCATAACGTCCTCAATACCGGTGAAGAGGAATCTGCCGTCCTTATTATAGGGCTTGTCGGCGTTCTTCCAGAATACGTCCTGCTCGGATACGTAGCCCATAGCGTCGCTGAGCGTCCAGCCGGTAAGATCGCCCGACTCAAAGTCGCCGTTAAGCACCTGATAGGGATCGTTCTCACCGAGGATGGTGTCGGGAAGGGGCTGAGGCTTGATGTCCACAGCCTCGTTTGCCTTGGCGGGAACCACGGACGCGTCGGTGTAATAGGTAACGAAGCTGTCCACGGTGATAAGTCCCCAGCCTGCAGTCGCGTTATCAACCACGCGGATCTTCACGCTTCTGCCCATAAGCTCGCTAAGGTCTGCCTTATAGAGTATCATATTAGCAAGGTTACTGCCGTTATTGATTATGCCAATGCCCTTATCGTTGAAGAGTCTGTTTGCATAGCGTGCAAGCTCCTCGCCGCTCTCGGCGTCGATAATAGAAATGTAGCACTCAAGAGGATTACCGCCACCGCCGAGAAGGAAGGTGATGTAGCCCGAGCCACCAACAGTGAATGCCGAGCTGGTAAGGGTGCCCTTGTAATGCTCAAGAACGCCTGCACCCTCGTCTACGATACCGGAGAAGAGATATGCACCCTTCTTATTGTAAGGAGGGTTCTCTGCCCACCAGCCGGATGCGTTGGTTACCTGACCGATCTTATCGCCCTCAAGAGTCCAGCCGCTGAGGTCGCCCGACTCAAATCCGCCGTTGGGGATCTGATACTCGCTCTCGATCATAATATCCGACTCGTATGCAGCAAGATAGGACTCGCTGTCGATCCAGTTAGGCTTAACAGCCCAGTAGGTCTGAACGCTGTCAAGGGTGATGCATCCAAGCTCGTCGGCAGAGGAGTTTTCATCCACCACCTCGATATACATAGTCCCACC
>JAZQDF010000077.1:0-5666 GCA_045546635.1 Eubacteriales bacterium | reverse complement strand
GGTTGCCCTGACGGGTACCCTCTGTGGCTCGAAGCTGCCGATCACAAGAGACTTGCTGTCCTGCTTATCCGACTCCGAGCGAATTCCCGTCATACCGTCGGCAATTTTTCCTGTAAAATATCCATCGGTAAAGCCACCGCGGGAGAATGCACGGCGAAGCTGGTCATTCTCAAATCGGGTTGCCGCCCTGCCCTCGTCAAGCAGACGGCGGTATATGCTGACTACGGTGTATACGTAGTCGGGGGATTTCATTCTTCCCTCAATCTTCAGCGAGGCAACGCCCGACGAGATAAGCTCGGGAATATGGTCGGCAAGCGACAGATCCTTCAGCGAAAGAGGGTATTTTCCATTGTTATAGGGCAGGCGGCAGGGCTGGGCACATTCGCCACGGTTTCCACTTCGGCCGCCAACCATAGAGGAGAAGAGACACTGTCCCGAATAGCAGACGCAGAGTGCACCGTGAAGGAACACCTCGATCTCGCAATCCGAGTTGTCCACCGCACTCTTTATATCGGCAAGCGAAAGCTCGCGTGCCAGGACGACTCTCGTCGCACCAAAGCATCCCGCCTCCCTGACGCCGAAGGTGTTATGCACCGACATCTGTGTTGACGCGTGAAGCTCAAGGTCGGGTACGTATCGGCGAATTTCCGACATAGCTCCTATGTCGCAGACGATAAGGGCATCAACGCCCATCCTATACAGCTCGGCGGCATATTCTACCGCCTCGGCCATCTCTCTGTCCTCGATAAGAGTGTTCAGCGTGACGTAAAGCTTCACTCCGTGAAGGTGACAGTAGCCCACAGCAAGACGAAGCTCGTCCATATCAAAATTCTTCGCAAAGGCCCTGGCACCAAAGCGTTTGCCGCCCAGATAAACCGCGTCGGCACCTGCCGCTACCGCGGCGTAAAGACAGCTCATATCTCCCGCAGGAGCAAGCAGCTCGGGAAGAGAGGTCTTTCGAAACATAACGTCACCTCCTTAATAAACAAATTCAAAATCAGGAATTCGGAATGATAAAAAACTAAACTGTGTTTTTCGTCATATCACACCTGACGGAGAGATATATCATACCTGACGGAGAGATTTTTGAGATAGAATTCGTGGCTTGCTCCCCGAAGCTGTAGTTACCTACTGCGAGTGGGAGCGAACGCGGATTATAGCCAAAAATCACCCGTCAAACTACTTTTTCCAGTACTTGCGGTCGAGCGACCTATACATAATCGCCTCGGCAATATGATCTGCGGTAATCTCGTCCATACCGTCGAGGTCGGCTATTGTTCGTGCAACCCTCAGGACGCGGTCGTGTCCTCTTGCAGAGAGACCGAGGGACTCAAAGGCCTGCTTCATCAGGTCGCTGCCCTCCTCGGTGGGAGTGCAGTATTTACGGAGAAGCTCGGTGGACATACGTGCATTGAGAACGCCGGGTTTGTCACCGCCGCGACGAAGTCTGTCGTCGGCAAAGGCTCTCGCACGGTTGACACGCTGGCGAATGACGGCCGAGGGCTCGCCGGGGGCGGTCTTGCCCGATATCTCGTTGTATGTAACGGCGGGCAGCTCTATTTCTATATCTATTCTGTCAAGAAGGGGGCCGCTGACACGCTCGAGGTACTTCGTTATAGCACCGGGAGCACATCTGCATCTGTGGGTGGGATCACCGTAGTAGCCGCACTTACAGGGGTTCATAGCACAGACCAGCATAAAGGACGCGGGATAGGTTACCTTTGCCGCCGCACGGGTGACGGTCACAACCCCGTCCTCAAGGGGCTGGCGAAGCGACTCGGTGACCGTCTTCGGAAACTCGGGAAGCTCGTCAAGAAACAAAACGCCGTTGTGTGCAAGAGAGATCTCGCCGGGGCGGGGATTTGCACCGCCGCCGATCATACCGACGGGGCTGACGGTGTGGTGAGGTGAACGGAAGGGACGCTCGCTGACGAGATTAGAGCGTAAAATACCCGTAACCGAATGTACCTTCGTGGTCTCAACCGCCTCGTCAAAGGACATATCGGGCAGGATGGTTGCCAGCCTCTTGGCAAGCATAGATTTGCCCGCACCGGGAGGGCCTATCATAAGGACGTTATGACCGCCCGCGGCGGCGATCTCCAGGGCACGCTTTGCCTTCAGCTGACCGCGTACGTCGGAGAAGTCTACCTCGCCCGCGTGACTCTTAAGGTCGAAGGCAGACGGATCGAAGCGTATGGGAACAATGGGCTCGATGCCCTTGATATGATTAACGAGCTGACGCAGGCTTCTTACGGGGAAGACGTCGATGCCGTCCACCACAGCCGCCTCGCCCGCATTCTCTGCAGGAACGTAGATCTCACGCCTGCCCCGATCCCTTGCGGACACGGTCATAGGCAGAATTCCGCCCACCGAACGAAGCTCGCCCGACAGCGAAAGCTCACCGATAAAGCACTTGTCCGACAGGTCGATAGAGCGTGGGATAGCACCGTCGCACTGAAGCAGGGCAATGATTATGGCAAGATCGAAGGCAGAGCCCTCCTTCTTTATATTAGCGGGGGCAAGGTTTATCATTATTTCCAGCGACGGAAAGAGAAAACCGCTGTTCTCGCAGGCAGAACGCACCCTGCCCTTCGCCTCCTTTACCGCCGTATCGGGCAGACCGACAAGCTCAAATCTGGGTAATCTGTCCCAGGCCGAGCATTCAACCGTCACCTCAAAGCCCTCTATTCCAATAACGCCCGCGGAATATATCTTAGATAGCATAATAACCTCGCAAATTCAAGTTTTTTCAGACCTCTATGCCTCGTATCTCAAGGCCGATGGCCTTTATAAAGGCAATACAGCCGATGGCGTCGCCCGTGGTGAACGAATCCTTTCGCATAGGATAAACGTATCTGCCGTTGGTAACGAAGATAATAAGATTCTTCGTCACGGTGACGTACTGTATGCTCCTCAGAGGAATGACCCTCGTATTGTCTGTAAGGGTAAAAATGAGATCCTTGCTGGTCACGGTAATGCGGCAAATCGGCTCGCGTCCTGCGGTTATCACGGCGTCAAGCCTCATTATTCTCTTCACCCTTACCCGCAGGGATATGTAGGATGCCAGCAGCATAATCGCCACAAAGATAAGAAAGACACCGCCGTATATTGCGACCGCAGGGCTCTTAAGCAGCAGACCTGCACCGCCGAGCGTTGCGGCAAGAATAAGCGAAAGGATCACAAGATTCCTTCCCCTGCCCGAGTGAAAAACGGTGCTTGTGGCCGCACTCTCGCGAACGACCGCCTCATCCCTTATATATTCATTCTCAAATCTGATATCGCTCACAAAATTTCTCCGTTATTTTATAATTTTAATCCCCTTCTCGCGAAGGAAGGAGATAAAGCTCTCGCTATCCCCGAGGGTAAAGCCGTCCTTCTTAAGAATGACCATCAGTCTTGCCGCGGTCAGAGCTACGATATAATTTTTCGTAATATATGCCTTTTTAACACTCTCGGCATTAATGGCGGTGCGGCTGCCGAGAGAGGTGACGGCAAATTCCCCGTCGCTGACGCTTACCTCACAGACCACCTCGCCGCCCTGTGCCATCTCCTGATCACGCCTTACCAGGGTGCTGACCTGCGAGCGATAGGAAACGAACACCATAACGGGGGCCACGATTGCCATAATTACGGGGGCGATAAACTCCCTCGCATCCTCAAAATCAAACATCAGCCCGAAGATGCAGGCGGTAGTATAAAGGGCGAGAATGACGTAAAGGGCAATAAAAATCGGCCTTCTGAAGTACCAATATTTATAAATCTCCTTCGCCGTCTGCTCGTCGCGGGTATATCTGTTCTCAAACCTTATTTCCATACCGTCCTCCCGAATGTATATTTTTACGGATATATTATAACATATAAAGGGATATAAAATCAATAGCTTTCATTTCAATCTTTGGTGTTTTTTGACAAAAAGAGGGTATAATTATTAACAAATCATACAATATTTATTCACTGTTTCTTAAAATCGGATGTAAAAAGGTTGAAAAAGCATCCCTTATATGCTAAAATAAATAAAGCTTCCCTGAATAATTCTCAGAGGTGAACCTATGAAAACAAAAGTCATAAACAAAAGCTACGCCGAGGTTATGGCGATGCCGAGAAGGAAGCATAAGAAGCCCATAAAGCCCAATATGCTATTCCGCACCCTGCTGAAGCTGGTTTCCCTGCCCGACATCATCGCCACGAAATTCAAGCACACCGAGATCGGTATGGACAGACTCCCGAAGGGCGAGCCCGCCCTCTTCCTGATGAACCACTCCTGCTTTCTCGGCCTGGAGATAGTGCCGACGGTGCTTTATCCCCGTCCCTTCAACATCGTTGCCACCACCGATGCCTTTATCGGTAAGGAATGGCTGATGCGACAGATCGGCTGTATCTCCACCAACAAATTCGTCACCGAGATGAGCCTTATACGCGATATGGTATACGCCACCAAGACGCTGAAAAGCTCGGTGGTAATGTTCCCCGAGGCGGGATATACCTTCGACGGTCGCTCGATGTCCCTGCCCGATACTCTCGGCAGGATGGTAAAGCTGCTTGGCGTGCCGCTCTGCACCATAATTACGAAGGGTGCATATCACCGCGACCCCCTCTACAACAACCTGCAGAAGCGTCGCGTGAAGGTCACCGCCGAGGTAAAATACCTCCTCTCCGCAGAAGAAATCAAGGAGATGAGTGCCGAGCAAATTCAGGAAATTATCCTAAAAGAGTTTAGTTTTGACAACTTTAGTTGGCAATTAGAGAACAAAATTAAGATCGACGAGCCCTTCAGGGCAGATTATCTCAACCGACTTTTGTATATGTGTCCCGCCTGCAGAAGCGAGGGCTGGATGGTTGGTCGCGGCACCGACATCACCTGCTCGGCCTGCGGCAAAGCCTATCATATGGACGAGTTCGGCAGTCTGTCCGCCAAGGAGGGCGTGACCGAATTTTCACGCGTGACCGACTGGTACGACTGGCAGAGGGAGTGCGTCAGGGATGAGATCCTTGAGGGCGAGTATTTTACCGACCTGCCCGTTGATATTCTGATGACGCTTACCGACTACAAATTCTACCGCGTTGGCGAGGGCAGGCTGCGTCACACCGTCGACGGATTTGTGCTGGACGGCTGCGACGGTCAGCTTCACTACGAGCACAAGCCACTCTGCTCCCATACGGTAAACTCTGATTTCTACTTCTATCAGATAGGCGACGTGGTGTCCTTCGGCAACAGCGAGCATCTCTTCTATTGCTTCCCAAAGACCGAGGGCGATATCGTATGTAAGCTTCGTCTCGCCGCCGAGGAGATCTACAAGATCCGCCGTCACGACAAGGACGCCGCGTGTAATTGTAAATAGATCCGATACGGCTTAACTTAATAATTTAAAAAACAAAGAGGCTATCCCGAAAAGCTTGGGACGGCCTCTTTTTATTCGTTTTTTGACTTTTGTGTTGGCTTTGCCTTTTAACGTTGCTGCTTTTTGGTGTTGTTGCTACCTTTTGGTGTTGTTGCTACCTTTTGGTGTTGTTGCTACCTTTTGGTGTTGCCGCCGCTTTTTTGTTCGCTCTTATCCGTCATCCCGAAATCGCGGGCGTTATTCGGAGAATTGAAGCCTGCCTGAGGGATCTCGGGCCCCGAACCGCCTGCAAGTCAAGGCTTTTCGCAAGGATAAGCGATAGGCTCC
>JAZQDF010000076.1:0-4361 GCA_045546635.1 Eubacteriales bacterium | reverse complement strand
GGAGGTCTGCTTTACCATATAATCGCCAAGCTTGGTTCTGGGCTTATGAATACCGGGGGTATCGAGGAAAACGAACTGATTTTCACCTACGGTAAAGTCGGATCGTAGCCATGTCGTTCTGTGTGCCAAGGAGTTGGGTCTAGTCATTGTCTTCCTAAGACCGCTTGGCCTCCGACTTGGAGGTCTGCTTTACCATATAATCGCCAAGCTTGGTTCTGGGCTTATGAATACCGGGGGTATCGAGGAAAACGAACTGATTTTCACCTACGGTATGAATACCTGTGATGCGGTTTCTTGTAGTCTGGGGCTTCTTCGATACGATAGCAACCTTCTCGCCGAGAATAGCGTTAAGAAGGGTGGATTTACCAACGTTAGGTCTACCTATAATTGCAATAAAAGCTGTCTTTCTCATTTAAATTCCCTCAATTTCAAGATTTTCAATAATCTCTCTCTGTGCGAGGCACTGTGCCTCCTCGTCATCCTTCGACCTCTCGTGATCATAGCCGAGAAGATGAAGGGTGGAGTGGATCACCAGGAAGGCGATCTCACGCTTCGTGCTGTTACCGAGCTCCCTTGCCTGCTCTCTCGCACGCTCAACCGAGATAACAATGTCACCGAGAGTTATTGTTCCGTCGGGATTAAGCTCGGGATCGGCCTCATCAAAATCATACATTGGGAAGGAAAGCACGTCGGTAGCGGTATCCTTGCCTCTATGCTCGGCGTTGATCCTTCTGATATACTCGTTGTCGCAGAAGGTTACCGAAACCTCGGCACCGAAGATAAGCTCCTCGTAGTCAAGGGTTGCGAGTATGGCACGCCTGATAAGCGATTTTAATTCGTAATCGCACTCGGGGAATTTCTTAGTCTGTGTAAAGCTGATGAAAAGTCTGTTGTTATGCATTTTTTTATCCTCTTATTTTTTATCCTTGTGAGTTTTTTCATAGGCCTCATAGGCACTGATTATCTTCTTGACCAGATGATGTCTTACAACGTCACGCTCGGAGAACTCGAATATTCCGATGCCCTCGATATTACCGAGTATTTTCGCCGCAATTGAAAGTCCGCTCTTTTTTCCCATCGGCAGATCCGTCTGAGACAGGTCGCCTGTCACCACGGCCTTCGTATTATATCCGATACGGGTAAGGAACATCTTCATCTGCTCCGGCGTGGTATTCTGGGCCTCATCAAGAATGATAAAGGAATCGTCAAGCGTTCTGCCTCGCATATATGCAAGCGGTGCGATCTCAATAACGCCTCGCTCAATATATCTCTGATAATTCTCTGCCCCAAGCATCTCGAAAAGTGCATCGTAAAGCGGGCGGAGATAAGGATCGATCTTGCTCTGAAGATCTCCGGGGAGAAATCCGAGATGCTCGCCCGCCTCAACCGCAGGTCTTGTAAGAATGATCCTGTTAACGCTCTTGTTACGAAGGGCCTCAACAGCCATAGCAACGGCAAGGAAGGTTTTTCCCGTGCCCGCGGGGCCGAGACCGAGAACGATAGTATTCTTCTTAATTGCTTCAACGTATTTTTTCTGACCAATGGTCTTCGCCTTAACGGTCTTGCCTCGGTTGGTAACACAGATAACGTCGCGACCGAGGCTTACAGGGCTCTCATCGCAGTTATCGGTTACCAAAGCAATAACGTACTCGACGCTCTGCTCGCTCAAGGTCTCGCCCGCACCACACATATGCTTCAAATATTCAAGGGTTCGTACGGCTTTTTCAACGCATTCGGTCTCGCCGCTGACAAGAATGGCATCACCGTGATCGCTGTCGGCTCTTCTGTTGGAAATGCGAACGTCGAAGGCAGACTCTATCCTCCGAACGTTTTCGTCGCAGGTACCGAAAATAGCCGCCGTGGCCTCGCTTGAATTAGTCATTACAATTTTTTCGGTCACAAATTAACTCCTTCATTTTTCAATATCAAAATCCACCTGTACCCCAACCTCCGAAAGAAATACCATATCCGAAGTAAGAATATATCCCGAATCGGTAAAGCGTCCCTCCGTCCTTATTCTGAGAAGATCTGCTCCGGCAAGGCGGCTCAGTCGCATAGACGTAAGCCTGTCGGATGCTATTTTCACAAGCTGTTCATCGGAATATTTCCCGATAACGCCATCGTATTCCACAACGTACACACGTCTGACAGACAGGGGTAATTTTGCGGTGTTGAAGAGTGAATATTTTATTTCATCTTCTATTATAGCACAATCATTTGTCAAATTTCCATATTTTTTAAAAATATTTAGAGAAAATTTGAAGATATTCAGGGTTAACGAGTATAGCTTTTGCTTAGAAGCGGCTTTTTTCTCGTATTCTCGGTCAATTTCAACGCTTATGCTGTCGTTTATCCTGCCGATCACCGAGGCCTCGGCCCGACAAAATCCCCCTCCCATCTCCTCAGGATACGCACCAATGACGAGAATATCGCCCTTGCGAACGGTATCTCCGGGCTTTACTGCGGCGATTCCACGCTTTACGGTAATCTCCTCAATAACGCAATCGGTTGTAGCTACGATATTGCTTGGCTTATCGCAGAGCTTGACGTCCTCGGTATCTTCCTCACTCTCAATAATCCTTACGTACGCCACGGAACCCCTTCTGTTTATATTTATCCACGCCACTCCACTGCTACAATCAAGAAAATCCGCCTCGATTTTTGACAGATCCTTCGTATGCCACATATCACCAATTGAAAAGCCTGCATCCGAAAGCCCAAGCACCACCTGACTGTCGGTAATTCTTTCGTTACCCTCGACACGAATATCCCATACCAGTTCCGATAAAAAAAGCACCGAAATAATTGAAAGTAAAACCGAGATGACTAACGCCATCTTATACTTATATCCTTTCCACCGACCGTAAAGCCCAAGGGGTTTAGAAAACGAAAAATCAATTCTGCCCGATATTAACTCTTTTATTCGTTCAAAGTCCCTTTCTCTGACGGTTACGGTTCCGTCATTATTTATGATGGACGGAATGGATGCCCGGATAAGAATAGAGGTTAATAAGCTAAGCTGATCGGGACTTATTTTAAGCTTTCTGTAACCGAAAACGACCGCATCAATTCTTACCATATTTAAAGCTTATTCCCTCCACTCTACCGACTATTTCCACGCTTCCGCCGTCAAGCACGCAGATAAGCAGGCCACTGCCGTTAACGATTATCCTGCCGCCGTGACTTTGCAGATAAACAAGACTGTCTGAAAAATCGCTGATGCCTATGATCCCGCTTAAAATTACCGACATTCCCGAGAGCGTCCTGTCAGCCTCAAGATGAAATGATCTTACACCTCGGACATCCTTTATCGGTGTTTCTTTTCGATTATTTTTTTCTGTCATCAATTGATACATCCTCTCATAACATTAGATAAAATCACTATTTAAATGTATGAGCGAGGTAATAAAAAATGACGTCAAGCGTGAGAATAGGAGAAAGAGATAGGTCTTACTACACCTATCAGACGGCGATGTGCATATTTCTCGCTGCTGTTATGATAATTTTCGGTAAAGAGATGCGTACGGGAATTTACGACGGTCTCGTCTTCTCCTTTACTACCATCATTCCAACGCTTTTCCCCTTCTTTATTCTCTCCGACCTATGGTCAACGGTATTCAAAATCAGGCAGGAGGGCCTGCTCTCAAGACTATTTGAAAGAATTTTTTCAATAAACGGGCAAGGGCTCTCTGCCTGGCTTTCAGGAATGATTTGCGGCTTTCCCGTTGGCATAAAGGTTGCAAGAGAGCTTTACGACGGAGGAGATATCTCGTTGGACGAGCTTGAGGATCTGTCCGGATTTGTAAATAATCCATCGGTTGCATTTGTTATTTCGGGAGTAGGCGTAGGTGTTCTCGGCAGTATTAAACTCGGAATTATGCTTTATATTTCGCTTACCGTATCGGCCGTAGCCGTAGGTGTAATATTTCGAAGAAACAGATCAAATTCTCACAAAACGCAGGATAATTCAAGGCAGTCATTCAATTTATCTAAATCCATAATTAATGCCGGTACAACCTCCGTTGCAGTAGTCTCCTGCATTTCCGCCTTTTCGGGAATACTCTCCCTGCTTTCATCAATTATAAATAATGGACTGATTATTTGTTTAATTTCGCCCTTTCTCGAGGTGAGTAATGCCATAAGGATGATTTGTGGTTCAGAGCTCATTACATATCATATCAGGCTATCGCTCATAGCCTTTTCACTTGGCTTTTCAGGCCTGTCGGTTCATCTTCAGGCCTTCGCATTCCTTCCTGCAGAGCTATCAAGGGCAAGATATCTTCTTATGAAGCTTACACAGGGGATAATTTCCTCTGTACTTACCTATTTCACTTTTCTCATTTTCAAATAAAAAAGGGCTG
>JAZQDF010000075.1:0-4889 GCA_045546635.1 Eubacteriales bacterium | reverse complement strand
ATCTTCACCACTGCAGCGCTTAACTTCCGTGTTCGGAATGGGAACGGGTGGACCCACTGCGTTAAAAACACTGACTACTGGTGCACCTCCGGGGACTCGAACCCCGGACCCACTGATTAAGAGTCAGTTGCTCTACCAGCTGAGCTAGAGGTGCAAAACCTTCCGGTGTGCTTTATGATCGCTTATGATCATAGAAAATCGAATAAAAGAATGGATTTGAGTTAAGCGAAACTCACAATTTAGTAGAATCTTGAACTGTTGTCTTGAATAAACAATTCAGCAGAAAACAAGTTCGCACATTTCCTTGAGCTTCGTTTCCTTACCTTTGTTCGGTTTTCTATGGGCATTTGTCCAGAAAGCAAATATTTACCGATGTGCACCTCTAGCTCAGTTGGTAGAGCAACTGACTCTTAATCAGTGGGTCCAGGGTTCGAGTCCCTGGAGGTGCACCACCTATTCCTCGATAGCTCAGTCGGTAGAGCGCATGACTGTTAATCATGATGTCACTGGTTCGAGCCCAGTTCGGGGAGCCATAAAGCAGTTCTGAAAAGGACTGCTTTTCTTTTGCTTCCCGAATGGGCGTGAATCAGTGACACCAGCTTAACAGTCATTGTTCGCTACGCGAACAGACTGTGAATGAGCTGCTCGGGGTGATGTTTTCTAAAATTACGCTTGCTGTACTAATTGCACGCATCATCTCCTCGCGACGCTCAATACCACCTGCGGTGGTATGCATGATGTCAGTGAGTTGCATAAGGGCTCGAACTAGCAGTGACACCATCCCTGTGAGGCGAGGCTTTGTCGAGCAAAACTCGTGGTATTAGGCAATTTTGCCTAATACACTGCACACAAGGATTTATGGCATATTCCTTTTATATGATAAAAATTAACCTATCATTTTAAATTTTTCTCAAAGGAGCTTTTATGTCAACCAAAAAAATATGTTGTTACTTTCGTTATTTTTGCTTTGTTACTTATATTAACGGCATCCTTATTTTTAAGTGGTTTACTACTTAAGGACTCTGTTTCGGTTGCTTTCTATATTCTTGTTGGCTTGTCCGTTATTTGTTTAGTATTTGCTATTGCTTTTATAGCTATAAACTATAAAGCACTCGTTAATTATGACATAGAAAAGCTGAATAAAGAAATTGAAAAACTGGATTTTTCAATAATTGATACGCCTATATCCCAAACCGAAATTTATAGTAGGCTAATCGACCTCGGTTATAAAAACGAGCAAGAAATTTTTCACAAGGTCTTGGAAGAGAATTGCGGTGACGGTGGAATAGTAAATCATTATTATGCAATAATACACGAATTAAATGACGTTATTGATATTTCTGAGCCCCTGTCGCTTTTTGGCAAAGGACTTACTACCTATAATATTGGCTTTATTTTTATAAATAATAATGTTGAGAAAAATATTCAGATATTAAAGGAATACATAAAAGCAACGATTTTAGATGTGAAGGTACATCCATATAAATATAAACCCTTTTTTGTTCCATTTTTAATTGCAAATAATAAGATTTATTACATTAAAGAACCCGGTGTGCTTATGGATATCTATAAATTTGGCGTCGTAGAGGGGGTTCGTATTATTGAGAATGAATAAAAGGCATTATAACTAATTCTGATCTGAAGGAGGATAAATTATGAAATATAAATATGTTACATTAAGAAATACACCTGAATTGATGAATACGGCTGCCGAGTGGTTTCACAGCAAATGGGGTGTTCCTACAGAGGCTTATTTAGAATGTATGGAGGCATACCTGAACTTCAAAACAGAATACGGCTGGTATCTTTGCTTGGATGATGATAAGATCATTGGCGGATTAGGTGTGATCGAAAACGATTTCCACGACAGAAAGGATCTGACACCAAACGTTTGTGCAGTTTTCACCGAGAAAAAATACCGTGGTCAAGGTATTGCAGGCGGTCTGCTTAATATGGCGGTTGAGGATCTACGCTCGAAGGGGATTGCCCCCGTTTATCTTGTCACCGACCACACGGGCTTTTATGAAAGATACGGATGGGAATTCTTGTGTATGGTGCAGGGTGACGGTGAGCCCGATATGACGAGAATGTATATTCATAGATAAACAGACTTGTAATAAGCAATCTAACGTTGACGGTGCAGGCTCTCTTTGTGAAGAGGGCCTGCTTTTTTGGTATAGCAATTATCCGTTTGGTTGAAAGAGAAATAAAAATGAGTTATTGACTTTCGGTAAAAATCTATGTATAATTGAATTGTAAGAACGTTCTTGATTTCTTTACGAGAGGATGAAAATGTATGAAAATAGGAAATAAAATAAGGCAGATGCGAATTAAGGCGGGATTGACTCAAGAGCAGCTGTCGAACAAGCTTAATGTCAGTGCTCAGTCGGTATCAAAATGGGAGAACGAAATATCAATGCCCGATATCACTCTTTTGCCCGAGATCGCCGAGGTGTTCGGCATCAGCATTGACGAGCTTTTTGATCTGACGGCTGAGCAAAAGCTTAAGCGAATTGAAAACAGAATAGAAATTGAGGATGAGCTTTCCGATCAGACCTTCTCGGAATATGAGGAGTTCCTTAATGGACAGCTTAACTCAAGCGAGAATAAATCAGCCGCACTTTCTCTGCTGGCAAATCTGTATCATCACCGTATAGAAGCTGACAGCAGAAGGGTAAGCAAATACGGCAGGGAAGCGATCCTTCTGGATCCTGCTAAAAAGGATTGCCAATGGCTGCTTATCAAGGCGGAGGGGCATACCGTTTGGGATTGGAATATTGCAAACCATTCTGACGCTATAGATTTCTATAAGTCTGTTATCGCATCCGACGTAGGATCGCCAAAATCCGCCCTGCCGTACTACTACCTTATTGACAATCTTTTGGCCGATAACAGAGCCGACGAGGCAGAAGGGTATCTTAAGATCTTCGCTACCCTCCCGTCTGCCAATAAGGTTATTATCGACGTGTATAAGGCGTATATTGCTCTTGCGAGGTTTGACGTTGCTTTGGCTGATCAGATCATTGAGTCCGGACTTGAGGCCCATCCCGACAACTGCAGTTATCTCTTCGAGGCGGCACAGTACTATGCGAGAAGGTGTATGTACGATAGGGCGATCGAGCTATACGAACGCGATTGGGAGCTTGACAAAAAGCCCAGATACACAGACGCCCTGCAGGGAATCGCGACGGTATATAAGATCAAGGGGGATAAGGCCTCCGCCATCAAAACCTACGACCGTTTGCTCGAATGTCTTAAATCCGAGTGGGGATACAGCGAGGAGGATAAGCCGTATCTCGAAACTCTGCGAGAGAAAAGCAAGCTTCTTGGCTGAATACGGGCTGTCCCGATAAAAAACGGGACAGCTTTTTAAATTTCCTATTGACAAACTCGTGTTCGTATGTTATAATAAGATAACGAACTCCTGTTCGCCCCCACGAAATTAAAGGAGAAAGCTTGAAAATTGAATTTTTAAGCCGTCGTTTGTGTCTTTCGCTTCGCAAAGGATGAAACAAATTTTTACCGAAAAACGAAGACAAACGACCACTCCGACGAAAGGAATGGTTATAATTATGAGAGCAAAGAATGATGAGAGAAAAATGGAGGTTTACCGCTTCGTAAACGACTTCCTCCAGGAGCGTGGCGTTTGTCCCACCACCCAGGAGATCGGTGATGCACTCGGTATGGCTAAGTCCACCGTGTCAAAGTATATGTCCCGTCTCGAGGAGGAGGGGCTGATAGAGAAGTACGGCAGATATCAGACCAGAACCGCGGACAGCGGCACCTGCGTGCTTATGCCCGTTGTTGGATCTATTGCCTGCGGCCAGCCTATCCTTGCTATTGAGGACGTTGAGGAGTACATTCCCATTAACGTTGGCCTTTTGGGCTACGGTGAATATTTTGGCCTTATCGCACGCGGCGATTCTATGATCGAGGCCGGCATCTGCGACGGCGATACCGTTTACGTAAGGAAGCAGAGCACTGCCATCGACGGCGAGATCGTTGTTGCTATGGTAGAGGACGAGTTTTCTGATGGCTGGAGTGCCACTCTCAAGCGTTTTTACCGTGATATGAAGAACAATCGATACATTCTCCATCCCGAGAATCCCGCTCTTGAGGATATTATCGTGGATAAGGTACACGTTGTCGGTGTAGCTGTCAGAGTGCTTAAGAATCTGGAGAGCACCAAGCGTAGATTCTGTTAATACTATTTGCCAATGTCCAATAGGGCATTGGCATTCTTTTTTTATTGACTTTGCATATTTATTATGATATAATCAAATAAAAAGGCTTCAAGGAGCGGACTATGAGAAAGATACATTTTTTACTTTTCGGCCTGTTAATACTTCTGTGCGTGTCTCTGACCGCCTGTGTTATCGGCGGTGACCACGATTGCGTATACACCGCCTGGAGAGTGACGGAGGAGGCAAGCTGTACCAAGACGGGAGAGGAGCAGCGATCCTGTATCATTTGTTATGACAGCGAGACTCGCACTATTCCTAAAACCGACCACGACGTTGTCACCTTCGGTGGTACGAAAGCCACCTGTACCGAGGACGGCAGAGGTGAGGGCAGCTACTGTCAGGAATGTAAAAAGGTTCTCTCGGGTATGGAGAGGATTGCTGCACCCGGTCATACCGAGGTTATTGATCCGGCAATCGAGCCGGGGGAGAATACCGTCGGCAGAACGGAGGGTAAGCATGGCGGTGTATGCGGCGAGGTGCTGGTTAAACAGACGAGCATCTTCGCGGGCGATTATTCAAACCCCGACGAATACCACGCTGATTATCTCTACAGCCCTCTTCTGGGCCTTGAGGGGGGCGAAGATTTGGCAGAGTTTTACACCGAGCTTCACACTGTCGCATCGGATTTCCATATGTCGCTAAACG
>JAZQDF010000074.1:0-3341 GCA_045546635.1 Eubacteriales bacterium | reverse complement strand
TAATAATAATTATAATCTAAATACGAACATTTCAGACGTTTTTCCGCATAGTGTATTTTTTAGATTTTTACAGATTTTTTTATTAATACATATATTCGGTATTTATCGTTGAATGTAAAATACCGCAGCTTACATAATCCATAAACACAGGTACAACTACATTCTTTTATTTCTTTTAATACCGCATCATTGTTCTGTATAGGCTATTTTCATCAAACCTCTTGAAAAGCAATCAAATACATAGTATAATATTATTAATATAAAATTTCATATCAAAAAGGGGCAGGGTACTTCCCCATTTCCCTATCACTTCCCCGCCTTTTTCACAAGATATTTTCTCCTTGTGGCCTCACCACCCCTGAGGTGACGCTCTGATTTATTGATTTGCAGTATTTCCTTCACCGATTTATAAAGCGTAGGATTTACATACCGTAATTTAAGCGTCAGATCCTTATGTACGGTGCTCTTGCTTACACCAAAGCGTATTGCGGCCGCACGTACGGTTGCACCCGTTTCTATTACGTATTCCGCAAGCAGCTCGCAGCGTTCTCTCCTGAATGCATCTATCATATCATCCTCCAAAAGAAATAAGGCCTCTTTTTTATAGGTCTAAACTATTACAATATATGAAAGCGAAATATAAAAAATGCAAAAAGAAGAATTAAAATTCAAGGATTCTACGGTGTTCGAGGGAATGACCTCTATTCGTGCAATACTGCGTGGGATCGACGCAGGTGTCAACGACCGAAGAATTACAACTATACTTTTTGACAAGGCCAAAATACGAAAAATATCAAAAGAGATAGGATATCTTAAGGCAGTTTCTTCTCAGTATGGCTATTCTGTAGTTGAGTCTACGGATGAGGAGCTTGACAAATTAACCCTGGGAAATTCCCACGGCGGCCTTATTGCAATTACAGAAGAAAGGGTACTTCCCTACCTTGATCAGGATTCGGAGATACTTCCCTGCGGATTTTACGTTATGATAGAGGGCATCGAAGATCCCTATAACTTCGGTTATTCATTACGCTCGCTTTACGCTATGGGATGCTCGGGCATTATACTTACCGAGCGGAACTGGATGAGTGCAGCCGGCGTTGTTTGTCGCTCATCCGCAGGTGCATCCGAGATGTTTAAAATCTACAGATCATCTCCTGCCGAGTGCATAGATATTTTTAAATCCCGTGGATATACCGTAGTGTGTGCAGATGAAAATACCGACAATATCCTTGGTCAGTGTCAGCTGAAGCTGCCGTTACTTCTTATTGTTGGCGGCGAAAAGCGTGGAATTTCCAGGGCTATTCTGGACAAGGCGGACGTGCTTGTGAAGATCGATTATGCAAGAGAATTTCGTGCCTCGCTGTCGGCGGCATCGGCAACAACTATGTTTGCCTATGAAATTTCAAGGCAAAACAATACATAAAAAAACAACTCTTAATAACAAAAGGACAGAGGTTATGCCTCTGTCCTTTTGTTGATCTATTCATCAAAAAATCAACCCTTGCAACCGCAGCCGCCGTGATTTTTACCTGTTGGAATATCGGTAGGATGCTCGGTGCCTCTGAACTGAGATATGGGGAATGCGATAGTTCTGAAGAGAGCACAGGGATTGTCGTTATTCGTCGCAGAGTTACATTCCTTATCGGGAACGCTGTAATCGGTGCCGTGAATGAGAAGCTGGGCGGGACGCTCCATTCTGATAACCGAGAAGATGCCCAGGGAAACAAGAAGTCTCGGGCAGGTGGAGGTTGTAACCAGCTCATCGCCGAGAGAGTTGCGTACGCCCTCGGGAATTTCAGCATAATCGCCACAGGTACAGCCGCAGCCGCACTCTGCAACCCTGGTGCCCAGGACGATGGGATCTACCGTTTCAACCACCGCGATAGGATCATTAGTACCGATCTCCATTTTACATCCACCGCAGTATCCGCCGGTGGTCTCCGAGGTGAAGGTAACCGCCCTGCCCTCGCCTCCGTAAAGGATGACCTCCTTCTCAACTACCGAGACGCCCTTGAAGCACTGGCTTCTTCCTACGCCGAGGCAGGCCTCAAATTCTACCTCAATGTAATAACGGATTCTAATCTGATAAAAGCCGTTGTTAAACGGAACCTCGTCAACTCCAACGTAGGCACAAATAAGCTTTGCGGACCTGGTTCTTACGTTGGTAGAGTTCTGAAGAATCTCCTCGCCCGTACAGGTGAGATATACTCTCGTATCTTCGAAACAGTCTCTGTCGCGGCAACTGTCGAGGATTCTCATAGTGTCAATGCATACCGTACCGCTGCCACAGGGCTGGTTATTGCCACCCTGACCGCCGCAGTAGGATGCGTTTCTGTTTTCTTGCATTAATTTGACCATTCCTTATAGATATTACCTTCGGCACAGACCGTATAATCTATGCCTCGATAATAGTCTATGAAAATAGAAAAAAAGCGTGAAAAGTGGCTAGCGTTATAAACTAAAAAAAGAAAGCCAAAGGCTTCGTGGAGTTTTCTCTTATAATAACCAAGGGAGAGGCACCATAGCAGATACCTCTCCCATTTTGTTTTGTTATGCCTGAGGGGTGGCACAAAGATAATTATGCGTATGCCTTAACAGCCTCGGGGCAATCCTCAACTGCGATAGAAGCAGTCATAATAAGCTTAACCTCGGCGGTAATGTTCTCAAGCTTCTTGAGCATAGTCTCGAATGCAGCAACGTCGTCACCGATGATCTTAAGAGCGGAGTCTACGAAAACGTCGGTAATATCAGAGTTGGACGCAAGGATACCTGCGATGAAGCCGTAAAGAGCGTCAGCGTCAGTAATCTGATACGCGTCGGTATCGATAAGTCTTGCTTTATATGTAACGTCGTGAATGAGCTTATCACCCTTCTCAATGCAAACTACGTTACCCTTGGACTCGGTAACAGCATTGTTAACCATCTCAATAAGAGTCTTGGTCTTTCCGGAGCCTTTGCCGCCGATGAATAATTTTATCATTTTGAAAATCCTCCTGTATTTTGAGATTTGTATATCTCTCTGTATACATTTTACACTAAATATAAGAAAAATGCAATAGTAAAATAATAATTTTATTGTTTTTTAGAGATTTTGTTAAGTTTTCACAAGCAAATATGTGCATAATTAACTGTAAATACGTGCTTCGAGCTCGGTTTTCATATCCTCGTAGCCGGGCTTACCAAGGAGAGCAAACATATTCTTCTTATATGCCTCAACGCCGGGCTGATTAAAGGGATTAACGCCGAGAAGATAACCCGAGATACCGCAGGCAAACTCGAAGAAATACATCAGATATCCGAGGGACGCGGGGGTTCTGTCAGCAAAGTCGGATCGTAGCCAT
>JAZQDF010000073.1:0-9757 GCA_045546635.1 Eubacteriales bacterium | reverse complement strand
GCATCCATCCCACCGACGAGACCGTTCAGTTCGTAGAGTACGGCAACACCGGTGCAGGTGCAATTACCGAGCCTGTTGCAGGTATGAGGATGCTTACCGCTGAGGAAGCAGCTCTCTACATCGACATCGCGACCATCTTCGGTAAGAACAACCGCGGCGTATCCTGGCTTGATGCTTGGGATCCTGCAGTTACCGAGATCGTCCTTGACGACAGAACCTATTATAACTTTGACCAGAGCACAAGCGAGGGTACCTGCCACGTATTCGATATCAATACCACTATCGCAAGCGGCTCTACTCTTGAGTGGGCAGGCCTTCTTATCAGTGCAGAAAACGGTAAGGTTGCTTGGAACTCCAATGCGAACTCTCTTAATATGAAGGCGGGTGCTTTCATTAAGTTCACCGTTCCCGCAGGCTCTGAGGTTACCGTTATAACCTATCCTAACTACAATTACTTCACTCTCAACGGCGTTGGTACCGCAAGCTCCAATATGCTTTCTCAGTACTATGCAGAGGAGACTGAGGTTACCCTTCTTTCCACAGGAGACCTCTACATCTATCAGATCATCATCAATCCCGATGAGCAGGCTCCCGCCTCTCCCACTCTCTCCGAGATCAAGGTTTCGGGCTTCAACACTAATTACGTTGTAGGCGATGAGATCTCTCTTGAGGGCGTTGTTGTTAAGGGTATTTACTCCGATAACTCTGTTCGTGAGGTTGCATATGAGGTTGACGCATCTGCAGTAGTTAATACCGCAGCAGGCGAGTATGCAGTTATCTTCTCCTTCGAGGGCAAGACCGTTACCGCTACCGTAACCTACGAGGATCCCAATGCAGATCCCGCAATTACTAAGGATACCGTTCTTGACTTCACAACCGTAGAAGGACTTGAGGCAGCTCAGAACAATCCCAAGGTTACCATTAACGGCTCCGTAAGACACAACGGTGCCGAGATCCAGATCACCGGTACCATCTCCTTCCAGGTTAAGGCAGGTACTGTTGTAAGCGTTCTTCCTTATGCAAATACCTCTTACGCTTCCTTTAAGATTTACGCAGAGGGCAAGGACGACGGTATCGTTTACAACGAATCACATGCGGTAATGTTCTTCGAGGACTGCACAGTTGTTTACGAGGGCCTTGAGAACAACTATCTCTGCAAGATCTCTATAGAATGTCCTCTCTCTGAAGGCAAGTACGTATTCGGTGGATCTACCGAAGAGGGTGATGTGACGGGTATTCTCGGATCTATTCCCGGTATGTCTGTTTCCGGCACCTGCAAGAATCATTCCGGCGGTGCACAGCTTGGTTCTGATTCTCAGATCATCTTCATTGCTCCCGCTCTTGCAACCGTCACCGTTCAAGGCTTTGATACCAACTACGGTCAGCTTCTCGTTCTCGTTGATGGCGTGCCCGTTGAAATGAATGCAAATGCTCAGTATGTTTTCACCGTTCCCTATGCTTCAACGATCATAATCGAGGCGATTAACGTTGGTACCGAGGAAGAGCCCGCTTACAACAAGTCCTATATCACCTATATCAAGGTTGACGTTCCTGTATTTATTGAGGAAAACACCGAGATCACCTTCGGCTCCCAGGGTAATTACAAGGATTCTGTTGTTGATTTCTCCGGCATCACCATCGGTGACAACGGCGGTAACAACTCCCAGATCAAGAACGGCTCCTTCTCCTTTGCAGTAAGAAAGGGTGCGATCGTTACCGTTCACGGTTATAGCGGATATACCTCCTACAATCTTGGCGACGGCGACCTCGTTTGGGAGGGTATTACAGATGAATACTACACTTATGAGGCGTGGTCTGATTGCACGATCACGATCTCTCACACAACAGGTAATAACTACTTCTACTCCATCTCCATCGTATACCCTGTAGTATATGAGGAGACCACCACCATCGATCTTTCAGCAACGGGTGCGAATATTCAGGGCACAACCGGTAATTACGAGGGCCTTACCGTTGATGCAACCAGCGGCAAGTTTGCTGATAATGGCAGCGGCTGGGTACAGGTAAATGCAGGGACTGTCATAACCCTCAACGTTCTTGATGGAGCTGAGGTTTCTCTTGCCGCATACTCAAGTGCTGATAACTTCACTATCGCAATTGCAGACGGCGTTTGCACCATCACCTGTAATGCTAACGATTATCTCAAGTCGATTACCGTTAGCTACCCCATCATTTATGATACTGCTACCACTATCAACCTCTCCGCTACCGGTGCCAATATTCAGGGCTCGGTAGGTCAGTACGAGGGCCTTACCGTTGATGCAACCAGCGGCAAGTTCGCTGATAATGGCAGCGGCTGGGTACAGGTTAATTCGGGTACCGTTATCACCCTTAAGGTAGCAGACGGTGCAACCGTTACTCTTTCTGCATACTCCAGTGCTGATAACTTCACTGTTGCAGTTGCAGACGGCATCTGCATCATCACCTGCGTTGGCAACGATTACCTTAACGGCATCACCGTTGCTTACTGATAGGATTCGTTAAGTCACAGGACTTGATCATTTGCCCCTCGGCTTTTGCCGAGGGGCTTTTCCCTTTGTTAAACAAAAATTGATAATTAATTTGTTGACAATTCGTCTTGTTGGGGTTAAAATATATATAATATATTTTGATGGAGAGGGACGGTAATGCTTAAAATACTTATCGCCGAGGACGACAGAGAGCTAAGACAGCTTTTCTCTCACGTCCTTATAAAGAATGGATATTCGGTCAAGGGGGTTGCCAATGGCAGAGAGGCTCTCGAGGCTGTTGATAATGACTATTATGATCTGATAATTTCGGATATAATGATGCCCGAGGTGGATGGCTATGAGATGGTCTCGGCTCTGCGAGAGGCGGGCAACACCATTCCCGTGCTTATGATTACTGCCAAGGACGGCTTTGACGATATGCGTCGCGGCTTCCTTGCGGGTACTGACGATTATATGGTAAAGCCTATTAATGTAAATGAGATGGTTCTTCGAGTTCAGGCACTTCTTCGCCGTGCCCAGATGATAAGCGAGCGTAGACAGGTGATCGGTAATACGGTTATGGAGATAGATTCTCTCACCGTTACCACCGAGACCGAGAGCTTTATTTTGCCGCAGAAGGAGTTTATGCTGCTTTATAAAATGGCAGCATCCCCGGGCAAGATCTTTACACGCCATCAGCTTATGGACGATATCTGGGGCTACGATAACGAGAGCGATACTCACACCGTCGACGTACATATAGGCAGACTCCGTGAGCGATTCCGCGACAGCCGTGACTTTAAAATCGTCACTATGCGTGGTGTTGGATATAAGGTGATCAGATTATGAGAAGGTATACTAAGCCCACCGAGGAAATAGGCGTATATTACGTTAAGGTGCGTGAGGCCTTCGACCAGATCAGACATCAGAAGCGACGGGGCTTCAGCTTGAGATGGCGACTCTTCCTCGTCGTTGCCGTCGGTATTGCTATCGGTATATGGCTGGGCTATGGCATATCCGAGCTGCTTCGTCCTCTGGGCGTTGAGTTCAGCAACGTAGACCTGCTTCTTGAGGTAAGCATCGTCAGTCTGCTTTGCGGTCTCGGCTTCACCCTCCTTCTGTCGCGATGGGTGTTCAAGCCTATTGAGAATCTCCGTCGTGCGATGGAGCGGGTTGCCGACGGTGATTTTACCGTCCGCCTTACCGAGCAGTCAAAGTCTAAGGAGATACAGGAGGTATACTCGGGCTTTAACCTGATGGTACACGAGCTTGGCACCACCGAGATGCTCCAGCGTGACTTTACGTCTAACGTCTCCCACGAATTCAAGACCCCCATTGCAGCTATCGAGGGCTATTCTATGCTGCTGCAGGGTGGGGATAATCTTAACGAGGATCAGCAGGAATACGTAAATAAGATCCTGTATAATACGAAGCGTCTTTCAGGACTTGTGGGCAATATGCTCCTTCTTTCAAAGCTTGAGAATCAGTCCATCGAAACTAACCAGCAGCAATACCACCTTGACGAGCAGATACGCGAGTCGCTTCTGGGTATGGAGGGGGCCTGGCTTGATAAGAATATCGAGTTCGACGTAGAGCTTGATGAGATCAGATATTACGGTAACGAGGGACTTATGCGGCACGTATGGGACAATCTGCTCAGCAACGCCATAAAATTCAGTCCCGACGGAGGTCTTGTACGGCTTAGTCTCACAAGGACGGAGGACAAGATCGTATTTGTAATTGAGGATCAGGGGTGTGGCATTCCCGATGATGCGAAAAAACGCATTTTTGATAAATTTTATCAGCACGATAATTCGAGAGAGCAGGAGGGCCACGGACTCGGACTTCCTCTTGTAAAGCGTATCGTGTCGCTTTGCGGCGGCACTATAGATGTTGCAGATGCAGAGGGCGGCGGTGCAAGGTTTACCGTCATCCTTCCCGAATAAAGATAGTAATAAGGTAAAGGACTGCCTCAAAGCGAGGCAGTCCTTTTTTCAACAAAAATTGACCTTGAATTGATAATTAGTTGTATTTTTTAATATATAATTAACAATGTATTTTTATATTTTTATATCCTCGGAGGAAAAATGAGTACCTATTCAATCAACGGAAGGAAGCTTGCCGAGATGCTCGCATCGGGTGCGGCACTTCTTTCCGAGCATATAAGTGAGCTTAACGCTCTGAACGTCTTTCCCGTTGCCGACGGTGATACGGGCACTAATATGCTTGCCACCGTCGACGGCGGACTTGCTGCTATCGAATCTCCCTGTGACGGCATCGGCGAGACGTCTCGTCGCTTTGCCCGTGCTGTATTGCTATCTGCCAGGGGTAATTCGGGCGTCATTCTCTCTCAGATATTCGCGGGAATAAACGAGTATCTTAAGGATTTTGACGAGGTTAATGCAATGCAGCTTGCCGCCGCCTACAAAAGTGGAATAAAAACCTCATACGCCTCGGTTCAGAACCCTACCGAGGGAACTATTCTTACAGTATTCAGGGAGAGCACCGAGTACGCCGCGTCAGCCATAGACGAAAGCTCGTCGGTGGAGGATTTCCTGAGACTTCACGTAGAGGAGGCTGCCCGCTCGCTGGAGCGTACTCCCGACCTTCTTCCTGCCCTTGCAGAATCGGGCGTGGTTGACTCCGGTGGAGCAGGATATCTTTATATAGCGAGGGGAATGTACGCTGCCTTGACGGGCGAGGCTCATTCTGAGATAAGGCCCCATCGCGAGAGGAATGCGGTGGATATCGACCAATTCACAAGGGACAGCGTGCTTGAGTTCGGCTATTGTACCGAATTTCTGTTAAGGCTCACCACGGCGAAGGTGGATCCCGATGCTTTTAGTATCGATACAGTACTCTCCGATTTTACCCGCCTGGGAGGTGAGAGCATCGTGGCGTATAAGCAGGATGATATAGTCAAGGTTCACGTTCACAGCTTCACACCGGGCATTATTCTTGCCGAAATGCAGAAATACGGCGAATTCCTGACGGTGAAGATAGAGAATATGTCTCTCGGTCACTCGGACAGCGTGAAGAAAAAGAAAATAATAAAGAAAAAATTCGCCACCGTAGCCGTTGCATCGGGTGACGGACTCTCCGCTTTGTTTACGGATATGGGTGCCGACTGCATCATCAGCGGTGGTCAGACGGCCAACCCCTCTATAGAGGAGTTCATTTCGGCGTTTGACAGCCTCGATGCCGAGAATATCATCGTTTTGCCTAACAACAGGAATATTCTCCTCGCGGCAGAGCAGGCGGCCAAGGCCTATGACCGTGCGAGGATTTGCGTTATTCCTACGAAAAATCTTTCTCAGGGCTATGCCGCACTTTCGGTTATTAATCCAACTCTCTCGGATATAGATCTTCTTATTTCGGATGCCAATAACGCGATAGCTGGCGTTATTGACGGCGAAATTACCCGTGCCGTTCGTGACGTCACCATTGATGGAAGAGAGATCGTCGAGGGGGACTATATGGCAATAAGCGGCGGAGGTATAGTAGCGACAGCCAAAACGCCTGAGGATGCGGTTATAGAGCTGCTTTCTGCAGGTGACGTGGATCTGTGTGAGATGATCACACTCTTCGTTGGATGCGACGTTTCCGCCGATAGCCGCGTGGCCCTTACCGAAAGGATAGGGGAGGAGTTTTCCGACCTGGAGCTTACCGTATACGAGGGAGGCCAGCAGGTTTATGATTACATCGTTTGTATAGAATAAAGGAGCTTCTATGATTAAAATAGTTGTTGATACCAGGGGCGGCGATAAGGGTGCCGCCGAGATGATAAAGGGGGCTGCAGCTGCTCTCGATACATACGAAGGGCTTTCGGTCCTTCTCGTCGGTGATGGCGAGATGATAAACGCCGAGTGCAATACTCTCGGTATGCCTATGGATAGGGTTGAGATACTCGATGCACCGCTTGAAATCACAAATTACGATTCGCCGTCTGATGCAATCTTCAACAAGACCGAATCCTCTATGCTTAAGGGACTCCGAGCCCTTGGCGAGAGGGATGACCTCTTCGGATTCGTCACAACGGGTAACACAGGCGTGCTTCTTACCGGTGCTATGCGATATCTGTCGGGCAAGGACAGGGTTCGTCCCGCACTTGCCGCCGTTCTCCCGGCCGAGAGCGGTGGATTCACCTGCCTCGTTGATACAGGGGCGACCATAGATTGCACCCCTCAGATGCTTCATCATTTTGCAAGGCTTGGATCGGCCTTTATGAGAGAGGCGTATAAGCTTGACAGCCCGAAGATTGGCCTGCTTTCCAACGGTACCGAGTCCTCAAAGGGCAACAAGCTGGTCAAGGAAACCCATCCCATCCTTGCCGCAGACGACAGCCTTAATTTTGTAGGAAATATTGAGGGCAACCGTGCCCTTTCGGGCGATTGCGACGTCCTTGTGTGCGATGGCTTTGCCGGTAATCAGGTAATGAAGGTGACCGAGGGAACTGCCACCAGAATTATTACCGACGTTATGAAGTATGCTCACCGTACGGGCAGCGAGGAGATAAAGAAGCTCGGCCTTCACCTTATGGGCGTCTACGATATCGGCTCGCTGGGCGGCGGAATAATTCTCGGTGTTACGAAGCCGGTTATCAAGGCTCGCGGTAACGCAGGGGCAAGGGCGGTGGTAAGCATCGCAGGAATGCTTGTAAATATGGCAGAAAACAGGGCAATATTTGACGAAGCAAAAAATCATATATAAAGAGGAAAAGATAATGAGCAAAATAAAAATCATATGTACGTCCACGGGCTGCATTGACTATGCCCCCGACAGATATAAGGAGCTTGGCATCGACATTCTCCGTATTCACGTGATCTACGGCGGTAGAGATTATAAGGAGGGACTGGACCTTGATCCCGTTGCCTTCTACGAATATCTTGAAACCCTTGAGGATCCAAAGAAAAATCTTCCATCCACCGCTATGCCCGATACCGAGGATATTATGGCGGCATTTGACCGTGCTATTGAGGAGGGCTGCGACGAGGCTATCGTTTACACCCTCTCGGCATATCTCGGCGGTACGTATAACAAGATCTGCCTCGTTGCCAAGGAGTATGAGGGCAGACTGAAGATTCATGTGGTGGATACCAAGATCACCAGCTTTGGCGAGGGCTTCCTTGCCATCTGTGCCGCGAAATTCGCTGCACAGGGTATGTCAAGCGAGCAGATCCTTCGCGAGACCGATTGGATGATCGATCATCAGCTCTTCATCGGTGTTGACGGCAAGCTTGATTACCTTATTTACAACGGCAGACTTAAGGGCGGCAAGGCTCTTATGGGCCAGCTTCTTAACTTCTGTCCCGTCCTCACGTTCAATAAGGCAGGCGAGTGTGTGCCTCTTGAAAGCGTCCGCACGCAGAAGAAGGCACTTGCCCGCACCTGCGAGCTGCTGAAGGAGAAGATCGGTGACCGCTCGCCCGAGGATTACGTTCTCTTCCGTGTCTATACAGGCCCTTCTCTTATTAAGGTGTTGAAGGAGCTGGAGCCAAAATTCGGCATACAGACCAACCACGAGGACGTTATTATGTCTCCTGTCAGCGGCAGTCATAACGGCCCCTGGCTTGCTGGCTACGGCATAGCCTTCCTCCGTCGCGAGGATGAGCCTCTGGAGAGCTGATATGGTTGAGATCAGAGAGGTAAAGAGCCGCAGGGAGATAAAGGAGTTTATAGAATTTCCCTTACGTCTCTATAAGGATTGTCCGTATTTTGTTCCTCCTCTTTATTCTGACGAGAAGAAGCTTCTTCTCAGCGGCGGCAGGACAGAGGATGCGGACGCAGTATTCTACATTGCCATCCGTGACGGAAAAACGGTGGGACGTATCCAGGGAATTTTGCAAAAGGAGTATAATCGCTCTCACAACGAGAAGAAGATACGCTTTACACGCTTCGACTCTATAGACGATATTGAGGTGGCGTCGGCACTTTTTTCGGCGGTTGAGGAATGGGGCAGGGAGCTTAATATGACAGAGATCTGCGGCCCCCTCGGATATACCGATCTTGACCGTGAGGGACTTCTTATTGAGGGCTTTGATGAGAACTCCACCTTCGAGGAGCAGTATAATTACGATTATTATCCTCGCCTTCTGGAGTCGCTCGGTTATGCGAAGGATGTGGATTGGCTGGAATATGAGCTGAAGAAGCCTGATAAGCGTAATGAGATGCTTACCCGCGTGGCAAAACGCTCGCTTGAATTAAACAAGCTTCATATCGCATCCACAGATATGCCGAAGAAAAAGTACATAGAGAAGTACCGCGACGGCTTCTTCACCTGCCTTTCGGAATGCTACCGCCACCTTTACGGTACGGTAGAAATTCCCCGCGAGTCACAGGACGAGCTTATCTCCCAGTTTATGATGGTTGTAAACAAGGAATACGCTATTTTCATTTGCGACGAAAACGAGCGTGTGGTCGGCTTCGGACTCTGCTTCCCGGGTATAGGTAATGCGGTAAAGCGTAGCGGTGGCAGACTTACTCTGCCAACCCTTGTTCGGATTCTCAGGACGGTAAATCACCCCGACGTTATCGATCTTGCTCTCGTTGCCGTTCTTCCCGAATATAGAAATGCAGGAATTAATGCAATTCTTATCGACGGCATACTTGACATTCTGGATAGCGGCAAGGTGCTTAGCTGTGAAACAAACCTTAACCTTGAGACGAACACCGCCGTTCAGGCACAGTGGAAATACTTCAACGCCCGTCAGCACAAGCGTAGACGTGCGTATATTAAACAGTTAGGAGAATAAATATGTTTGAAAAGCTGAAGAACGTACTTGCGAGAGTCCTTCCGGAGGTGGATATGTCGACCGTTACCGAGGATACAAGGCTTATTGAGGATCTCGGATTTGATTCTCTCGCTCTTATGATGATGTCTATGGAGATAGAGGATGCATTCGATTTTAAGTTTACCGAGTTTGTAAAATTCGAGACCGTCGGTGATGTATGCCACTACCTTGAGAGTAAAATCTGAAGAAAAAGACAACTAAGATTTACATAAATCATATTTCGCAAGAAAAACGCCCGAGATTTAGCGTGATACTCTTAACGGAGTATTCACGCTAAACGATGTTTGCCCCCCCAGGGCAAGTGATGTTGACTTCGTCAGTGATGTTCACTGCGTGAATGATGTTGTGCCTCCGGCACAGTGGGCAAACATCACACCATTGCGAGCATTTGCGAGCAACATCATTATGCGTAGCATAACATCACTTTTGCGTTAGCAAAAACATTACCAACAGAAAAAAAGAGCAGACATACAAGATTTTTCTTGCGTGTTTGCT
>JAZQDF010000072.1:0-8839 GCA_045546635.1 Eubacteriales bacterium | reverse complement strand
TATATGCTCTACCGTCTGCCCCAGGAGATACTCTCCCGCCTTATTCTTCCTCTCTCGGAGGGAACGAAGGACGAGGTGCGTCGGCTTGCGAAGGAGCAGGGTATATCCTCGGCAGATCGCGGCGACAGTCAGGAGATCTGCTTCCTTCCCGACGGTGGCCACACCGATTATATCGAGTCGGTCGCGGGCAGGTGTCCCGAGGGCGATTTTATTGACAGCGAGGGCAGGATTCTTGGCAGACATAAGGGTATAATTCACTATACCGTCGGTCAGCGTAAGGGACTTGGTATCTCTCTTGGAGAGCGTGCCTTCGTCACCGATATAGATCCCATCGCCAACACCGTAACTCTCTCTCCCGAGATGTCGGGAAAAGCCACGGTACACCTTACCGACACCGTCTATTCGGGTATGACGCCGCCCACCGAGGAGTGCGAGGTCGAGCTTGACGTCAAGCTTCGCTATACGGCCCCCCTTGTTCCTGCCAGGGCACGGCTTTATCCTGACGGCAGGGCGACTCTCACCCTTTCAACACCGCAGAAATTCGCCCCGGGACAGTCTGCCGTGCTTTATCGCAACGGCGTTGTTATGCTCGGCGGCTTTATCGGTTAAAAAAAGCAGATATGCAAAAGTCCTTGCATATCTGCTTTTTTTATTTTTCAGCCCTTTTATTAAATAACAGTATCGACAGGGGGATCAAGGTCTGTGATGGAATGTAGAACAGCCAGATAAGGTCAATATCGGCATTCGCTATCCAATATAGCAGGCTGCCCTCCTTAAAGCCGTCGGAGTATATCTCCTTAAGCCCCGCGATACCTACGTTTATGTCGCAAAGGGCGAAGAGTATCAGACCAAGCGTAAGCATACCGCCGCCCCGTCCCGATCTGTGGGCAAAAAGTGCGTTGGTACACAGGTTGGCGTAGTAGATCACGCTGGTAAGTGCCATTCTGTCCATCCCGTCACCAAGCACCGCGTAGCCGATAGCCACCGCCACGGCGGAAATCAATATGCGGCAGATTATATTAGCGGCACGCCCGCCGGCAGATCTGTCATTCGCCAGAATATGCAGCATAATAAACAGCTGTGTGCCGAGAAATACCGTCACGCCCTTAAGGTTGTCTACCTCCGCAGCACCGACCATATAATAGTCTGCCACCAGGGTAAACAGCATTGCTATCCTGATAAGATTTCCTCCGCGTAGATCGAATAAAATATCAGAAGCACAAAGCCCGTCCGCCACGGCACATATCATCTCGAAAACAAGCGTGACGATGGCAAATGCCGCCGCCCCGATTATGCTGAGATATCTTGCATCGAAGAAGGTGTCGGCTCTTGAAATATGGATGATATAGAACATCGCCGCCTCGAATAAAAGGAAGACGGCTGTCGATCCGCCGAGTAAAATACGCCGTAAAGCCTTCATAGCTATCCTACAGCACCTCGGCTAAATCGTAGATAAGCCTCTCGGTCTTTTCCCATCCGATGCAGGGGTCTGTTACCGACTTGCCGTAAATTGGGTTGTCGCATATCTTCTGCGAGCCATCCTCGATATAGCTCTCGATCATAAGTCCCTTTACGATGCTGCGTACGTCGGACGAGTAGCGGCAGCTGTGCAGTATCTCCTTGGCGATTCTCACCTGCTCAAGCGGCTTTTTGCCCGAGTTCGAGTGGTTGGTGTCAACAACGACCGCGGGATTTTCAAGTCCCGACGCCATATAGGTCTCGTACAGACCGTACAGGTCCTCGTAGTGATAGTTGGGGTGGGATTTGCCGAATTTGTCAACGTATCCGCGTAGGATAGCGTGGGTAAGGGGATTTCCCTGAGTCTTTACCTCCCATCCGCGATAGAGGAATACGTGGGAGGCCTGGCCCGCCTTTATGGCGTTCATCATAACGCTGATGTCACCGCCGGTGGGGTTCTTCATACCTACGGGGATGTCAAGGCCGCTGGCGGTAAGCCTGTGCTGCTGGTTCTCCACCGATCTGGCACCTACCGCAACGTAGGCAAGCAGGTCGGACAGATATCTGTAATTCTCGGGGTAAAGCATCTCGTCCGCACAGCCAAAGCCGGTCTCGGTAATGGCACGCATATGGATGTGTCTTATTGCCAGAATACCCTTGAGCATATCGGGGTCGGCGTTGGGATCGGGTTGATGAAGCATACCCTTGTAGCCCTCACCGGTGGTTCTGGGCTTGTTGGTGTATATTCTGGGGACGATAAGGATCTTGTCCTTTACCTTCTCCTCCACGTTGCGAAGTCTGTAAATATAATCAAGCACCGCATCCTCTCTGTCGGCAGAGCAGGGGCCTATGATCAGGACGAGCCTGTCACTCTCTCCTGCGAAGATTTTGTTTATCTCCTCCTGGCGTGTGGCGAGGGCTCTTGCACTCTCGGGCGAGAGGGGAAACTGCTCCTTGATATCCTTCGGAATGGGCAGCTTGCGGTAAAATTCCATATTCATAGATGTATCTCCTTTGTATATGCTGAATAATTGCGTCTATTTTGCTGGCTTGTCAAAGAGGGCTCTTCTCGCCGAGGAGGATCGCATCTTCTCTCTCATTCTCTTGCCGTCGCCCTTTGCAAGATAGCCTCGGAATTCGGTGAACTCCTCTATAAATCTGTCCATCTCGCAGAGCAGGGCATCCTTGTTCATAAGGAACAGCTCCGACCACATCCGGTCGTTGATCTTTGCTATCCTCGTCAGATCTCTGAAGGAGTCGCCCGTATATTTTTCAAGCCCGTCAGAGTCGTTGCAGTTCATCAGCGTGACTGCTATGATGTGGGTAAGCTGGGATAGGAAGGCTATCATCTCATCGTGTGACTCGGGTGTAAGCTCGGATATGCGAAGAAAGCCAAGCTCCTCGCCAAGTGCCTTGCACAGCCTGATTGCCTCCAGGGTGTTCTTATCCGTAGGCGTGACGATGTAGTTCGCACCCACGAACACGCTCGGGTCGGCAAACTCTACGCCGCTTCGCTCTCGTCCTGCCATCGGGTGTGCCGCGATATATTCTACGTCCTCCCTGAGAATTTCCTGCACCCTGTATACCACCTCACTCTTTACGCCGGTAACGTCGGTGATAAGCGTGCCGGGGGTAAACAGCTGCTGATACTTCTCGATCCAGGAGATAAATGCCTTGGGGTAGAGTGCGAAGATCACAAGCTCCGCCTCGGTGACAAGCTCTGGCTCAACCTCTGTCGTGCCGTAGCATATCATACCCTTCTCAAGTCCGTAGCGGATATCCGCCGTCTCCTTGGTAATGCATTTAACCTTATATCCCTTACTGCTTAGTGCGGCGGCATAGCTTCCGCCTATTACACCAAGTCCGATTATCAGTATTTTCGTGTCCTTATTAAGCTTCATAACAATCTATTCCTAATGCCTTGATATCCTTGAAGAAGTTGGGATAGCTCTTGCTTACCGCCTCGCATCCCTCGATTTCGCCGCCAAACAGCGTACATATTACCGCCAGAGACATAACTATTCTGTGGTCGTTGTGACCGCACAGCCTCTCGGTAGGGGGGTGCAGGGGAGTGCTTTCTACCACCACCTCGTTCTCACCCACGTTAATGACGGCACCGAATTTTTCAAGCTCTGCCTTCATCGTCGCGATGCGGTCGCTCTCCTTGTCGCGAAGTCGCCTTGTGCCGACAAACCTCGCACCCTCCTTTATGGCCGCCATAGTGAATAGTATAGGGCCGAGGTCGGGACAGTCGCTCAGGTCAAGCTGACAGAATCCGCCGTCCAGCCGTCTGAAATAATCAAGACAAATTCTGTCACCCTGCAGGCTATTCTCGTCAAGACCGTCGATCTCAACTCTGCCGCCAAGATGGTTAAACGCCTCGATAAATGCCGCCGCTGACCAGTCGCCCTCGACGTAAAGCTCGCACTCGCGGTATTCCTGCCCTCCAAAAACGAGGAAGGACCATTCGGTATCGTAGTAGACTCTGATGCCGAAACGCTTCATTGCCGCTATGGTAAGCTCAACGTACGGACGGCTCTCAATAGGTGTATTAAAGATGATTTTCGCATCCTGATCCATAGTGGAGAAGGCCATCAGCAGTCCGGTAATAAACTGTGAGCTTAGGTTTCCGTCGATAAAGTATTCTCCGCCGCAAAGCGGGCCCTTTACCGTTATTTTGTCTGCCTCACGCCTGAAGGTAAGTCCCCACTCTCTCGCGATATTCTCATACACGCTCTGCGGTCTTGCCATCAGCCTTTCGCTGCCGATAAAGGTCACCTCGTTGCCCGACAGCATTGCAAGTGGGATGAGAAATCTCAGAGTGCTTCCGCTCTCACGACAGTTAAGGGGCTCGGCAGGGCTCGCCGTAGCAAAATCAATGCCGACAACCTCTGCACACCCGCCGTCATATTCGATTTTTACGCCGAGGGCACGAAGGCAGTCTATGGTTGCCAGCACGTCCTCGGATGGCGTTATTCCGCGAATAACGCTTTTTTTGTTTTTGCACAGCGATGCCAGGATAAGCAGACGGTGAGCCACGCTCTTTGACGTAGGCACCGAAGCCTTGCCCTCGGCACGCCCTTTATTTACGAAGTAATTCATATAAATAATTTATCGCGTCGATATATCCCTCAATGCCCCTGCCGCATATGGTATGGACGCAGGCCTCTCTGATATAGCTTATCTGTCTAAATGCCTCTCTCTCGTTTACCTTGGAGATATGAACCTCAACGGTGGGCAGCTTTACCGCCTTTACCGCATCGAGCAGGGCAATGCTGGTGTGGGTGTATGCACCGGGATTGATAACGATGCCGTCAGCTCCCTCAAAGTATGCCTCCTGTATCTTGTCTACAAGGTCGCCCTCGTGATTTGACTGATAGCAAACGCATTCGATCTCAAGCCATTTTGAATGCTCGTCTATTATCTTCAGCAGATTTTCGTAGTTGTCGAAGCCGTAGAAATCAGGCTCGCGTATTCCGAGCATATTAAGATTAGCTCCGTTTATTACGTAAATTTTCATCTGTATCTCTCCAGTATTTTCTCGGCTACACTATCGGCATCGCAGTCTGCGTCGATTCTCTCGTCGCATCTCTCACAGTAAATAGAGTATCGCTCGTTATATCTCTTTTCAATAGATTCTCTGTCTTGTGACAGGGGCCTGTCGCTCGTGGGGATCAGGCTGTCGAGAGGACGGTCGATAAAGAATATTCTTCCGTTTAATCTCAGGGCAAAAACATTTCTCGCTCTTAAGACGGCCCCGCCGCCCGTAGCGATAACCAGCGAGCTCTCGCGGGACAGCCCGGCAATTACCTCCGCCTCCATCTGTCGGAAGGCACTCTCGCCCTCCTCCTTGAATATATCGCTGATGGACGAGCCTGTAAGCCTTACGATCTCCTCGTCCGTATCGACGAAGCGTCTGCCCAGCCTCTCGGCAATTATTTTACCGACGGTGGTCTTGCCCGATGCGGGCATACCGACAAGCACGATGTTCTCCTTCTGCCTGAGCAGTCTCTCGTATATTACATCGGTGGTTTCCTCGGGATACTCGGTATCAAGGAAGATCTCGGATGCAGATACCGCCTGAGCCACCAGCATATATAGACCTCCCTCGGCCCTTGCACCGTAGGCCTTCCCCTCCATAACCGTCATAGTTCTGATAGGATTATATATGGCGTCAATAACACCGATTGGCCTCTTGAAGCTCATCATAGCCACGGGCATATCGTAGATCTCGGGATACATACCCAGCGGTGTGGTGTTAACCACTATTTCCGCATCGTAATGTCCCATCTCCGACAGCTCTCCGTAGGTAATAGCACCGTCCCTTCCGCTTCTGCTGACGCGGTATATCTCTCTCGCACCGAGGGCTGTGAGCACCGCCTCGGCGGTTTTTGACGTTCCTCCCGAGCCGAGAATAACCGCCTTACATCCCGCGGGATCTATTCCTGCGTGGGCAAAGAGGGCCCTCATACCCTGAAAATCGGTATTGTAGCCGTAAAGCCTGCCGCCTCGGTTAACAACGGTATTCACCGCACCGATAGCCCTCGCCGCCTCGTCTATTTCATCAAGGTAGGGAATGACCGCCTCCTTGTATGGAATAGTCACGTTTATACCGAGGAACTCACGCCTATGCATAAAACTGCAAAGCTCCTCTGGAGCTATCTCGCACAGCTCGTACTCATAGCCGAATTGCTCGTGTATATCCTTTGAGAAGCTGTGTCCCAGCCTCTCGCCAATTAGTCCGTATTTCATAATCAATTATCAGCAAGATAGTCGGTGCCGTATCTTACGGCAAGCATATCCGCAATAACTATAGCCGTCATCGCGTCCACCACCGCCCTTGCTCTGTGAATTATGGCAGGATCGTGCCTGCCGTGGGCCTTCAGCGTCGTGTTTTCCATCCTGGATATCGATACGCTGGCTTGCTCCTTAAATATCGTGGGTGTGGGCTTTATTACCGTACGGAATACCACGGGCATACCGTTTGTAATGCCGCCGTTGATACCGCCGTTGTTATTGCTCTCGGTAATAATTTTGCCATCCCTTACGGTAAAGCAGTCGTTGGCCTCGCTGCCGTAGGTGTCCGCGAAGGCAAAGCCAAGGCCGAACTCCACGCCCTTTACCGCGGGGATAGAGAACAGACCGTGGGACAGCATACTCTCCATACTGTCAAACCAGGGCTCGCCGAGTCCCTCGGGCAGACCGATAATTCCACTCTCAAGAATACCGCCGACGCTGTCGCCACCTGCCGCCGCCTTCTCGATCTCCTTCATCATTCTCTCCTCGGCCTCGTCGGTCAGGGTGGGGAATTTCCTTTGATTTACAAGCCTGATATCCTCGCTGATATTTTCAAAGCTGCGGTCAAACGCACCGTGCAGCTCGGTGATATGCGAGCCAATAAATATCCCCTTATCCTCAAGTGCTCTGCCAAGAATGGCACCCGCCAGCACGATAGCCGCCGTCAGCCTGCCCGAGAAATGACCGCCGCCGCGATGATCCTCATAGCCGTGGTACTTCATCCGTGCGGTAAGGTCGGCGTGAGAGGGACGTGGCACGTCAAGAGCCTCGCCGTAGTCAGAGCTTCTTTTGTTCGTATTTTTGATCAGCAGGCAAAGTGGAGTGCCTGTTGTATATCCACGGTATACACCGCTTACAAGCTCGTATTCGTCCTCCTCCACCCTTGCGGTAGAGATCTTACCCGACGGGCGACGAAGTGCCAGCTTCGTTTTTATATATTCCTCGTCAATCTTTATTCCGGGTGCCAGACCGTCAAGCACCGCACCCACGTAATCGCCGTGGCTCTCGCCGAACAGGGTGATTACGATACTGCTTCCAAGGCTGTTTTTCATTTTTTCAATTCCTCACGAACCAGGGCACAGAAGGCCTCGGTGTTCATTTTCACAATTCTGCATTCTCCGATCCTGTCGACGAATACTACCGATATTTTTTCGCCATCGCATTTCTTGTCGTGCGAGACGTATTTTAATGACTCCTCAAGATTTCCGTCATAGCAGTAGGGAAGGCCTATTCTCTTGAGCAGGGGAACAAGCCTCGCCCTCACACTCTCCGAGCAGACTGCCGTCATACCGATGGCAACGCACTCGCCGTGATACAGTCCGCCCATATTCTCCTGAGATTCGATGGCGTGACCGAGAGTATGACCGAAATTAAGTATTTTCCTTAGGCCGCCCTCACGCTCGTCCGCCTCGACCACCGCCTGCTTTATCTTAAGCGAGCGGATTATTATTTCCTCAATGCTTTCATCAAGCTCATAGCCTTCAATAAGTCTGAACAGCTCCTCGTCGGAGGTAAGTGCCATTTTAATTGACTCCGCCAGACCGCTGAGAAGCTGTCTTCTCGGCAGAGAACGAAGCAGCAGGGGATCAATAATAACCCCCTTCGGCTGATAGAAGGCCCCGACGATGTTCTTCACACCGCCGAGATTTATTGCCGTCTTACCACCGATGGAGGAGTCTACCTGGGACAGCAGGGTAGTGGGAATATTGTAGAAATCAATACCACGCATATATGACGCCGCCACAAAGCCCGTAAGGTCGCCGACAACACCGCCGCCCACCGCTACAAGGCAGTCGCTTCGCGTCATACCCATCTCCACCAGCCTCTCGCACAGGCGGGCGAAGTATTTCATACTTTTAGAGCTTTCGCCCTCGTCTACGGTTATGATCTCACCCTCGCGGCAGGCTCTCAGCACACGCTCGGAGTATTCTCTCGGCACGCCTGCGTCGGTGACGATAAGCACCCTCCTGTCAAGATCAAAAAGCTCGCCTGCACGGTCGATAAGGCCGCATCCTATATTTATATCATAGCCCCGCTCGGCAAGGTCAATGTGTATTTTAGTCATAATCGACTCCTTTAAAGCTTTATATAGCTTCCTGCGAATTTCAGCCTGTCGCAGAATTCGGACAGGCTCTCAAGAAGAGATGCTCCCGCTTCGCTCTGCACGTTGCCCTCAAGCTCTACGTAGAAGTAATACTGCCACAGCAGCTCCTTCATCGGTCTTGAGCGAAGCGTCCTCATATTGAAGCCGTACCGACCGATAACGTCGATGGCCTCTGCAAGTGCTCCCGCCTCGTTGCGAACGGTGAAGAGCAGAATGGAGTGAACGCCGCCCTCTGTCACACGCTTGTTTGCGGTGCGTGAGAAGATGGCAAATCTTGTAGAATTGCTTCTCGACTCGTTTATGTCGTGATCTATTACGGTAAGGCCGAGGATCTCTGCCGCCTCGCGACTGCCGATGGCCGCCACGCTGGTGGAGGGGTTTTCCTTAACCCACCTTGCCGCCAGGGCTGTGTTGGCAAACTCGTGCCGCACGAAGCCGTGCCTCTCAATATACTCTCTGCATTGACCGAAGGCCTGGGGA
>JAZQDF010000071.1:0-21015 GCA_045546635.1 Eubacteriales bacterium | reverse complement strand
AGCCTGCAAGGGCTGGTTTCTTCTTTGGGTAGTATTTATTTATACTATTAAGTGGCTGTTTCTTGATTATTGGCTTTTGATAGAGGTTGCAATAGTGAAATCGGTAGTTGACGAATACATTCTCAGCTCTGTGCTGCTTATCCCTACGAGATCAGGAAGTCGGCTGATATCACCGAAGCCTCTGCCGTGAAGCTTCATAACCGACTCGCATAATGCCCATTTTGAGTTAAAATCGGTTGTTTTTGGCTCAGTAAGGCTGATTTTCTCAAATTTTGCCTCATTTTCGGTGATTTTACAGAGGTAATACTCAACATTAAGCTTGGAGCCGACAGCCTGTACCCTGGTAAAAAAGCGTTTATCAAGCCTTGATGCTCTGTCAGGCGAAATATCACCTTGAATATCCACACCGACCTCACCCTCGTCGGAGAGCGAAACGGCAATCACGCCGTTACTGTGAGAAATACTGATACAGATCTGCTTTGTAGCTTTGTTATTTTCGCTCTCTGCCTGAGTCGTGGCTGATAAATCTTTATTTTTTTGATCCACCGCTTTTTCGGTTTTACAATCTTCGTTTTTTTGATATTTTTCAGCCGCAGAAGAGCAGGGAAGAGTTACTGTAGATTTTTCCTGTCGGTAAAGTGGGCTGCAGTAATTTTCAGATCGACCGTCTGCGTTTTCATATTCTCCGCCATCAATATCCAAATTATTCTGTTCGTAAGACACCGATTGCCCTTTTTCACAATTTTCTGTCGCAGAAAGTACAAGATAAGGCTTTCCGTCCGATGTGCGTCTTATATCCGATGCTGTTACACCGAAAAACTCTGCAAGAGAGGAGAGCAGGGTAGTATAGGCAAGACAACGCTCTGAACGGACGCTACTGCTGCCTGTGTCTTTTATATAGGCCCTCACGCCCTCGGGCAAAAGGCTCAGGGGCTGCCGCAAGATACAACAGTCCCTCTCTGAAGCCGAATTATTTACTGTTTTTTTGCCCTCACCGTCCACAATACTGCAGATCGGCATCGTCTCATTGGATAGACAGGAGAATGCCTCCACGCCACGGGACGAGGGCATCTGTAATTTATCGGACAGATCCTCTGAAAGAGTCAGATCCGAAATAACGGTATAAATCATAGATCCATAATAACCGGGAGGATCATCGGCTTACGCTTGGTTTCCTTATAGATAAACTTTGCGAGATCGTCCTTGATAACTCCCTTAAGATGCATTCTGTCACCGAGTCCCTTAGACATAGCTCTGATAAGAGAGGTCTCGGCAATATTACGGGCCTCCTTCATCAGCTCCTCCGACTCCTTCACGTAGACGAATCCGCGGGATACGATATCGGGGCCTGATACGATAATTCTCTCCTCAAGGTCGATGGTAGCAACCACAACAACAAGGCCGTCCTCAGAAAGATGCTTTCTGTCGCGGAGAACCACGCTGCCGATGTCACCTACACCGCTGCCGTCAACAAGCACCTGGCCGGCTGTTTCAATGCCGCCAAATCTGGCACCCTTGCGGTCAATTTCAAGGACGCGTCCAAGCTCGGAAATGAAGATATTCTCAGAGGGAATGCCCATAAACTCGCCGATATCCTTGTTTGCGTAAAGGTGTCTGTACTCACCGTGGATGGGCATAAGATACTTGGGCTTAAGGAGTGCCATCATAAGCTTTATCTCCTCACGGCAGGCGTGTCCCGATACGTGAACGTCCTCGGTGGAGTCGTTTACGACCTTTACGCCGTTTTTGACCAGGGCATTGATGATCTTACCGACCAGCTTCTCGTTTCCGGGAATTGCACTGGAGGAGAGAACGACTACGTCGCGGGGCGAGATCTTCACCTTGTCGTGCTCGCTGAATGCGATGCGGTAGAGTGCGGACATAGGCTCACCCTGGCTGCCCGTGGTAATAAGAGTAATATCCTCGGGACGATATCTGTTAATATCTCTGATATCGATAAGAACACCGTCGGGCAGATCAATATAGCCAAGCTCTGCCGCCGCACCGATGATATTTACCATACTTCTTCCGAGTATGGCAACCTTCCTGCCGTGGTTGTAGCTTGTATTTATTATCTGCTGAACTCTGTGTACGTTGGAGGAGAAGGTTGTGATAATAAGCCTTCTGTCAAGATACTGATTAAATATACGCTCCAGCGAGTAGCCGACCGTACGCTCGGAGGCGGTGAAGCCCGCCCTCTCGGCATTAGTGGATTCGCAGAGCAGAAGCTCGACTCCCGCCTTGCCGATCTCACCGATACGGGTCAAATCCATCATTTTACCGTCGATGGGCGATACGTCAAGCTTGAAATCTCCCGTATGGAATACCGTACCCACAGGAGTTTTGATAGCAATTGCACAGGCGTCTGCAATAGAGTGATTAACGTGAATAAACTCTGCCTTAAAGACGCCGAGATTAATAACGTCCCCTGCCTCCACCGTATAAAGCTCGGGATCAAAGGGAGGGGGATTTTCATCAAGCTTACCCTCAATAATACCGAGAGAAAGCCTTGTTCCGTAGATAGGAACGTTTATTTGCTGAAGAAGGAAGGGAACTGCACCGATATGATCCTCGTGACCGTGGGTGATAAGCACACCGCGTATCTTATGGGCGTTTTTGACAAGATAGGTGATATCGGGAATTACCAGATCTACACCCAGCATCTCATCATCGGGAAAGCCAAGACCTGCATCGATAACCAGCATATCGTCGCCGTATTCGATGACGGTCATATTTTTGCCTATTTCCTGAAGTCCGCCGAGAGGAATAATCCTCAGTGCTCCTCCCTGTCTGTTTTTTTCTTTTTTCATAATTTATTTTTACTTTATATTTATATTTTTTTGTTGTTTTTTACTTTATTTTGTTTGAAGATAACCGTAGGCGACGGACGGTCTTTACTGTTTACCTGCGGTTAGTTAAGAGGAAACAATACAAGCTCGCCATAAATCACGGTTTTTCAGCTCGTACCGTTTCCTCCTAAATATACTGTTAATTTGTAAAAATTATTCCCACGCCCCGTATTATCTTACGAAAATTATAGACGAAATATTGGATGAATATTCAAATAATACGGGGACGTATACCGATTTTTTTGGGAATATGTAGCACTTGCTACCGTAGTTTTTTTACTTTCTTCCGAAGAGTCTGTCGAAGAAGCCACCCTTCTTTGCGGGCTCTGCCTTCTTCTCTTCCTCGTTAACGATGTCCTCAAGGATGATGGGCGAGGGTACGGTATCAACAACCGGCTCTGCCTTGGGTGCCTCTGCCTTAGGTGCAGGTGCAGGCTCTGCCTTGGGTGCTGCGGGAGCTGCAGGAGCTGCCTTAGGTGCTTCAGCCTTAGGAGCGGGAGCAGGTGCAGCCTTGGGTGCTTCAGCCTTGGGAGCAGGAGCAGGTGCAGCCTTAGGAGCCTCTGCCTTAGGTGCAGCGGGCTTCACTGCCTTGGGTGCCTCGGTCTTAGGAGCATCAGCCTTGGGTGCTCTCTTTTTCTTCTTCTTTTCGGGAAGAGGAATGTCATAGCTGTCATCAAGAAGCTCGTCGATAGAAATAGTAAAGAGAAGCTTCATCTCAAGAAGCTTGGGAACCTCGGGATAGGACTGGCCGCTTTCCCACTTATAAACCGCCTGTCTGGAAACGCCTACTGCACTTGCAAATTCGTCCTGGGTAAGTCCCTTGGATTTTCTGAGAATCACGAGTTTTTCCTGGAATGTCATAGTAAATCCTCCTTACCGCATCGAAATGCGGAATTTTATATATTTTTTATTTTATTATTTAATTCAAGAGTCACACGACTCATATCGGGAATTATTCCTCGGAATTTTCATCCTCGGGAAGAGCTGCATCCGATTCGGTCAGGACAGCAGTCTCGGTTACGTTAGTCTCTGCCGCTACGGTCTCAGCCTCCTCGCTCTGCTTTTCGATCTCCTCTGCCTTCTCAAGACGGGCAACGTTATTGATGGTGCATCCGTCGTCAAGTCGCATAAGGATAACGCCGCTTGCAGTTCTGGAGTAGATATTGATGCCCGAAACGTTGGTTCTGATAATGGTACCCTCGTTTGTGATAAGCATAATATCGTCGTCATCTGCAACCGTTACGATTGCCGCAAGCTTACCTGTCTTGTCGCTGATGTGGTGGCAGGTAACACCCTTACCGCCTCTGTGCTTCATCTCGCGGAAGTCGGAGAAGAGCGTTCTCTTACCCATACCGTTCTCGGTTACGGTAAGAATACTCTTGCTATCGTCAACGACGCATACGCCGACTACAACGTCGTCACCCTGAAGGGTAATACCGCGAACGCCTCTTGCACCGCGTCCCATAGAACGAACGTTGTTCTCATCAAATCTTACTGCAAGTCCGTCTCTCGTAGCGAGGATAAGCGACTCGTCACCCTTCGTATGTCTTACGAAAATAAGCTCGTCGTTCTCGTCGAGGCTGATAGCGATTTTACCGCTCTTTCTCTGATACTCAAACTCGGAGAGCAGGGTTCTCTTGATAACTCCAAGCTTGGTTACCATCGTAAGATACTCGCCCTCGGTGAACTCGGTAATGGGAATTATTGCGGTAACGAACTCACCGTCCATAAGCTCGATGATGTTGACCAGATTAGTACCCTTTGCAGTCTTGCCTGCCTCGGGAATTCTGTACGCCTTCTTTGCGTATACGCGTCCCTTATTGGTGAAGAACATAAGGTAGGAATGGCTGTTTGCTACGATAACGTCCTCGACAAAATCATCCTCCTTGGTCTTCATACCGATAACACCCTTACCGCCTCTGTTCTGTGCAGAGTAAACGTCGGCTCTCTGACGCTTGATGTATCCAGTATGCGAAACGGTGATAACGCAGGTGTGTCTTTCAATAAGATCCTCAAGGTCGATCTCCTCGGTCGCCTCGGTAAGCTCAGAGCGTCTTGCATCGCCGAATCTTTTCTTGATGTCCTCAAGCTCGCCCTTGAGTATAGCCTCAAGCTTCTCCTCGCTCTCAAGAATAGAGCGAAGCTCGGCAATAAGGATCTCAAGCTTTGCAATTCTGTCCTCAACCTTCTGTCTTTCAAGTCCGGAGAGCTTGCCGAGTGTCATCTCCACGATAGCCTGTGCCTGCACGTCGGTAAGGCCGAAGCGGTTGCACAGCGAAAGCTTCGCATCGGGAATGGATGCCGAGCCCTTGATGATCTTGATTACCTCGTCAATATTATCGGTTGCGATCCTGTAGCCCTCTAAAATATGAATTTCGCGAAGAGCCTTTTCAAGATCAAATTTTGTTCTTTTTTCTATAACTTCCTTTTGGAAACCTATGTATTTGTCAAGTATAGTTGGCAAATTAAGCGTTTTAGGCTCTCCGCCGTCTATAACCAGCATATTTACAGAGCAGGTATCCTGAAGCTGTGTGTACTTGTAGAGCTGATTAAGAATGACCTCTGCATTAGCATCTCTGCGATACTCAACGACGATTCTCATACCGCCTCTGCCCGACTCGTCACGAAGGGCAGTAATACCCTCGATCTTCTTTTCCTTAACCAGATTCGCCATACTCTCGATAAGCATAGACTTATTTACCATATAAGGAATCTCGGTAAAGATAATCCTTCTATGCTCATCCTCAATAGTGGCTCTCGCTCTTATGTAAATCTTTCCGCGGCCTGTTTCATAGGCCTCCTTGATACCGCGTGAGCCGTAAATTACCGCCGCCGTGGGGAAGTCGGGGCCCTTGATAAACATCATAAGGTCGTCGACCGTACACTCGGGATTATCGATTCTGTAGACAATGCCGTCGATAACCTCGGAGAGATTGTGGGGAGGAATATTCGTCGCCATACCTACCGCAATACCTACCGAGCCGTTGATAAGCAGGTTGGGAAGGCGGGAGGGAAGGACCGTAGGCTCATCTCTCGTATTATCGAAGTTTCGTGTCATCTCGACAACGTTCTTCTCGATGTCGCTCATCATATAATTTGCAATACGCGACATTCTTGCCTCGGTGTAACGGTATGCAGCAGCACCGTCGCCGTCAACGTTACCGAAGTTACCGTGGCCCTCTACCAGCGGATAACGGAGAGAGAAGTCCTGTGCCATTCTTACCATCGTGCCGTATACGGCAGAGTCGCCGTGGGGATGGTATCTACCGAGCACGTTACCGACGGTGGTCGCCGATTTTCTGAAGGGGCGGTCGTGGGTAAGATTGTCCTCGTACATAGCGTAGAGTATTCTTCTCTGACCGGGCTTCATACCGTCACGCACGTCGGGAAGGGCTCTGGCGGTAATAACGCTCATCGAATACTCAATGAAGGACTGTCTTACCTCCTTCTCCATATCGCGGGTTTCTATATGCTGCTGAGGGAATTCTATATCTGTGCTTTTATAAGTGTGTTCCATCGTATTCCCTCCTTAAATATCAAGATTTTCTACGAACTTTGCGTTCTTTGTAATGAAATCACGTCTGGGCTCGACCATATCGCCCATCAGCACCGAGAATATCTCGTCGCAGGCAATAGCGTCGTCAATGGTCACCTTAAGCAGAGTTCTTCTCTCGGGATCCATCGTGGTCTCCCAGAGCTGCTCGGCATCCATCTCACCAAGACCTTTATATCTCTCGGACTCAACGCCCTTGACGCCGAGCTCCTCGATCGCCGCGTCACGCTCCTCGTCGGAGAAGGCGTAGCGAAGCTGCTTTCCCTTATATACCTTATACAGCGGGGGCTGTGCAAGATAAATGTGTCCCTTCTCAATGAGGGGCCTCATATGACGGAAGAAGAAGGTGAGAAGAAGTATTCTGATATGCGATCCGTCTACGTCGGCATCGGCCATAATGATGATCTTGCCGTAGCGAAGCTTCTCAATATCAAAGTCGTCACCGATACCGCAGCCGAGAGCCTGAATGATAGGAATAATAGACGTGTTGGAGTATACCTTGTCAAGTCTTGCCTTCTCTACGTTAAGCACCTTACCGCGAAGGGGAAGAATAGCCTGGAATCTACTGTCGCGGCAGTTCTTGGCAGAGCCTCCTGCCGAATCTCCCTCTACCAGATAGAGCTCGGTAAGTCTTGCTTCCTTCTCATTACAGTCGGCAAGCTTGCCGGGAAGGGTGGATACCTCAAGAACGTTCTTACGTCTGGTAAGCTCTCTTGCCTTCCTTGCCGCCTCTCTTGCACGGCTGGCAGCCATAGCCTTGTCAATAATGATCTTAGCCTGGGAGGGATTCTCCTCGAAATACTCCTCAAGCTTCTTATCTACTATAGAGTCTACGAGAGTTCTGATCTCGCTGTTACCCAGCTTCGCCTTCGTCTGCGACTCAAACTGTGCGTCGGTAAGCTTTACCGAGATAATGGCAACAAGGCCCTCACGAACGTCCTCACCCGAGAGGCCCTTATCGTCGCCCTTGATGATACCGTTCTTTCTCGCATAGTTGTTTATCGCCCTGGTAAGTGCGGTCTTGAAGCCTGTCTCGTGAGTACCGCCCTCAATGGTGGACATATTGTTGGCGAAGGAGATGATGGTTTCATTGTAGCTGTCGTTATACTGCATAGCGACCTCTGCAATAGAGCCGTCACGCTCGCCCTTCATATAAATTACGTCATTATGTATGGGCGTGCCACGCTTTTCGTTATTAAGATATTCAACGAAGGAGATTATACCGCCCTCGTAGTGAAGAATCTCCTCACGCTCCATTCCCTCTCTCGTGTCGGTAAGAATTATCTTAACGCCTGCGTTAAGGAATGCCTGCTCTCTCATTCTGGTAAGCAGGATATTATAGTCGAATACCGTCTCCTCAAATATCTCGGGATCGGGCTTGAAGCGTACGTACAGACCGTGTCTGCCGTCAGAGCTGCCCTCACACTTGAAGGGACGTGCAACCGCCCCCTTCTCAAATCGCTCGGTATATTTCTTACCGTCGCGGCAGTTCTCTACCTCTACCCACTCGGACAGGGCGTTTACTACCGACGCACCAACGCCGTGCAGACCGCCCGCGATCTTATATCCCTCGCCGCCGAATTTACCGCCTGCGTGAAGGACGGTGTAAACGACCTCAAGGGTGGGAAGACCGAGCTTCTCGTTCATACCCGAGGGGATGCCTCGTCCGTCGTCCTGTACCGAGACGCTGTTGTCGGGCCAGATGGTGATCTTGATAAAATCACACTCACCCGCAAGTGCCTCGTCTATTGAATTGTCTACGATCTCATATACAAGGTGGTGCAGACCTCTGATCGAGGTTGTACCGATATACATACCCGGACGCTTTCTTACCGCCTCGAGTCCCTCCAGCACCTGTATCTGACTATCATCGTAGCTGTTGATCTCTACCTGATTTGCCATATTTCGTTTGCCTTTCAAAAAGCTTTATTTATATTTCCTCTGTTTTATCATTCGCCCTGGCTACAAGTCCCCGTGAGGATATTCTTGACAGCCTGACGAGGCATTTTCCACCCTCGCTCACCACTACGAACGAGCGGGGCAGATCGTAATCGTCGTATTCTACCGCACCCTCCTTTTCGAGCCGTGCGATAAAATCCTTTCCCGTCTTGGTGACGGTCGCCGTATCAAGATCAAAAATGCCTATTACGTCCTTTTTTCTGACGCTCTTTTTATTGCCTATGTGAAGATACATACCGTCCTCCCGAAACCTCTATCTCATTGTCGGTGAAGCCAACGCATTCTCCCCTGTCGCAGCAAGTTATTATGATCTGTCTGTCACCTATTTCAGAAAGCACGTATCCCCTTCTCCTCTCATCAAGCTCGGAAAGCACGTCGTCAAAGAGAAATACGGGATATTCGCCGCATATTTCCCTTATAACCTCGCCCTCCGCAAGCTTCAGGGCGAGCACGATGGAACGCTGCTGTCCCTGCGAGGCAAAGGATCTTGCACTTATGCCGTTTATCTGAATATCAAGATCGTCTCTGTGTGGGCCGAACAGCGTCACGCCCTGGGCGATCTCGCGATCGAGCGACGAGCTGAGAATACGCTTGTACTCATCCCTTACCGTCGTACGGTCGGCCGAGCTGACGTCAAGCGAGCTCTCGTACCGTAGACTAAGTCGCTCTCCGCCGTCGGATATTTCCTTCAGTATTTTTTCTGCATATTTCGTAAGCCGACCGACGTAGTCCTCGCGGAAAAGATGAATATGCGACGCATACTCAGCTATCGACTCCGACCAGGAATGAAGCTCGTATATATCCACGGGCAATCCCTTCTGCATCATCTTCAGGATACAGTTGCGGTTCTCAAGTGCCTTCTTATAGTCGGAATAATATCTGATATAAGGAGAGTAGCAGGCTGCCGCCGCCACGTTGAGAAAGGCTCTGCGTCCGTCGGGCCCGTCCTTGACGAGTCCAAGATCGTCGGGATAGAACAGCACCGCCTTGAAGCTGCCTATCATCTCGGTCACCTTAGTTATTTTGTAGTCATTTCTCTTACGCAAACGCTCTCTGCCGAACATAGCGTATTCAAGGCTCTCGTCCCCCGTATCGGAGGAATATTCCAGCCGTATGCGAAATCCCTCACTTCCGAAGCGGACAAGCTCCTTGTCCTCTCTGCCTCTGAAGGATTTGCCGCGGGAGAAATAATATATTCCCTCAACCACGTTGGTCTTGCCCTGGGCGTTTTTACCGTAAAGAAGATTGACACCGGGGGAAAATTCGATATCGCATTTTTCAATATTGCGAAAATTTTCCGCCGCAAATCTTCGGATTATCATTTTTGCTCGTTCATCCTTACGGGAAGGATCATATAGAAGTACTTGAAGTCCTCGCTCTCCTCAGCAGGCTCGATGGTGATAGCCTGAGTGGGACTCTTTAAGGTAATGCGGATATTCTCCCCCTCGGCTACCTTGACCGAGTTGATAAGATAGCGACAGTTGAAGCCGATCTCGATGTCGCGTCCCTCGTGCACGCACTCCATCTCGTCGGATACGCGTCCGTTTACCGAGGAGGAGGTGATGGCGATGAACTGATCGTCTGTGGTAAGCTTTACGTAGCTTCTGGTGCTGCCCTTTATCTTTTCGTCGGCAACGATATTCGCCCTCTCAAGTCCCGCGAGAAATCTCTCTCTGTCTACGGTAACGAAGATATCGTTGTCCTTTGGGGTGATTCTGTTGTAGTCGATGTACTCGCTGTCGATGGTTCTGGTGAAGAAGATGCTGTCACCCTTCTTGATTATGGCGTGCTTTCTCGCGATGTAGAACTCTACGTCCTCGTCGTCACCGTCGGCAAGGTTCTTTGACAGCTCGCTTAACGCGTGACCGGGAATAATGAAGGAGAAGTTTACGTCACTGGCACCGAAGAGCGAGGTGATGTCGCAGTTGATGGAGCAGCGGGAGAGGGTATAGCTGTCGCAGGATACTACCTCAAGGTTGCCGCTGGTGATCTTGAAGAAAGCACCGCAAAGCATAGGTCTGTTGTCCGCCTCTGCAATAGAGTGTGCCACCTTACTTATCATAAGGCGGATCTTGTCGGAGGAGATGATAAAGCCGCGGTCACCCGTAAGCTCGGGGAGGTTGGGGAACTCCTCGCCTCTCATCGCGAACATAGAGAAGGAGGCCTTACCGCTGGAAATGGTGCAGTTAAGTCTGTCGTTTACGTCGATGACGACCTCATCCTCGGGCATAACGCGTACCGTCTGATACAGACGCTGTGCGTTGATGATATACCTGCCCTCTCTCTCCACCGAGATGGCATCAAGAGTCGCACGAACGCCCTTCGTCATATCGTATGTAGATATTCTGATTTTTCCGTCCTCGACCGTCTCGAGCAGTACGCCCTCGATCGCGGTAATGGTACCCTTGTTTGAAACGGTTCCCATTGCGGGAGTCAGTTTATTGATAAATGCGGATTTTGAAACCGAAAATCTCATATTTGATCCTTTCCCTTCGCCCTGTGGGCCGAAGAATAGAGTGAATGTTTTTGTATTATGTTAGGTGTGGTAGTAATAAGTCCTGTCGGTAATGTGGAAAACTTAGCGGAGCCTTGAAGCTCCTCGTAAAATCAGCCGAAAAAAATCAACATTCGGTATAGAAGAATTAAAAACGCCGATTGTTCGGGATTTACCACAATTTTTTCCACCTCGTATCAAGATCATACCGACAGCATTTTTTCAACATTTCAACAGTAAAATATCGAAAACTAATTACCTCGGATCTCCTTGATAAGCTGATTTATCTCGCTCTCAAAGTTCTTCACCGTCTTGATATTAAGCTCGATCTTGTTGATGGATGAGATGACGGTGGAGTGATTTCTGTCGAATATCTTACCTATATCCTTAAGTGAAAGGTCGGTAAGCCTTCTGATTATATAAATGGATATATGTCTTGCATTAGCAATGCTGTCGGTCTTCTTTTTCGACTTTATGTCGTCGATGGATATACCGTACTTCTTGCTGACGTGCATAAGTATCTTCTCTACCATAGCGTCGTTGGGGATATTGCCCGGATCTACGATGGAGATAACGTTGTCGATGGTCTCCTTTGTGATCTCGATGCCCGAGAAGGAGTGAATGGCGTACAGCTTCTTCAGTATACCCTCGATCTGTCTTATATTGTTGTTAAGACGCTCGGCAACGTAGTCGATAAGGTGAGAGGGAATGTTAAGCCCCATATCCTCCGACTTCTTTCTGATAATAGCCGTCCTCAGCTCAAGAGAGGGAGGCTGGATATCTGCAATAAGTCCCCACTCAAAGCGTGTACGAAGCCTGTCTACCAGGGGATTGATCTCCTTGGGCGGACGGTCGGAGGTAAGGATTATCAGCTTCTCTGCCTCGTAGAGGATCGAGAATGTGTGGAAGAACTCGTCCTGTGTGGCGGGCTTGCCTGCGATGAACTGTATATCGTCTATCATAAGCACGTCGGTGGAGCGGTATTTCTCCTTGAATTCGGGAGTGGTGCCGTTCTGTATCGCACCGACCAGCTCGTTGATAAAGGACTCGCTCTTCTTGTAGACGATCTTAAGGTCGGGGGAGCTCTTCTTCATATGATTCATTATCGCATACAAAAGATGCGTCTTGCCCAGTCCCGACGGGCCGTATAAGAACAGGGGATTACAGTAGGAGGGATCGTTTGCAACGGCGTAGCACACCGCCTTCGCAAATTTATTCGAGTCACCCTCGATGAAGTTATCAAAGGTGTATTCGTCAAGGAGAGATTTTTTATCGGTGGATGCCGCATCAAGTATCTCGGCTATTTTCTTTTCCTTACGCTCGCTCCTCTCAAGTGACTCCTTCTCAAAGTGCTTGTCTATATTCTCGTTAGGTGTCTGTGCAGGGGCAAAGCCCGTGTCCTCGTCAAGCGAGTATATTTCGATCTCCACCGAGAAGCCGATAATATCGGTAAGAACCTCGCGTATCAGCGAGATGTATCTGGTGGACAGTATCTGCTTTCTCAATTTCGTGGGGGTAGAGAATACCGCACGACTCTCGTCGAGAGAGGTGAGATTGAATTCACCGAACCAAAGCTCAAAGGAGGTTTGGGGAGAGCCCAGCCTTGCACGCAGCTCTTCCTTCATCGCCATTGATATTTCCAGAAGCTCGTTCATCTTGATTTTCCTTTCTATATTTTGCGTACGTTATTATATTACATTATATTATAACATACATATAAAAGAAAAGTCAAGATACTGTAAAAAAATATTTACATAAATATAAAAGAATTTTTTAAAGTATAGTTTACATTCTCTTAGACCTGCTTTTGAAGATGACCGAGGCAAAAAGACCGCACAGCAGTGCTGCGGTAATTCCGGCCGACGAGGAGGTAAGGCCGCCTGTCAGCACTCCGATAAGGCCCTCGTCTTCTACCGCACGCTGCACTCCCTTTGCTATATTTGCACCGAAGCCGATGAGAGGGACGGACACCCCCGCACCGAATATTTCGTACATCGGCTCGTAGGCTCCGACGGCAAAAATCAGCACGCCGAGGGATACGTAGCTGACGAGAATTCTCGCGGGAGTCATCCGCGTCAGGTCGATAAGAAGCTGGGCGATAACGCATATTACACCGCCCGATACGAAGGTCAGTATAAGCTGCTGGGTAAGACTCATTTTTTCTTTTCTCCTTTATTTTTCGGCTTTAAGTGGGTGATCGGTCTGTACCGCCGTGCTCCAGGCGTATTAGGGGAGCGATGCCGTAAATATTCTCGCCCTGCAGAAGACTTGACGGGCTCATCAGGGCACCCGTCGACAGAAACAGCATACGGCGTATCTTACCCTCCTGTATCAGAGGCAAAAAATGACAGGCGAGAACCGACGCCGACGTTCCGCAGCCCGAAGCCCCGCTGTGTGCGTCCTGCTTTTTCATATCGTAAAGCAGAAGGCCGCAGTCTATATGCAATCGCTCGCTGCCCGGAATATCCTTTGACATAAGCTCCTTCAATATATCCGAGCCTACCCTACCAAGATCGCCCGTTACGATACAGTCGATGCCGTATATATCCTCGCCCGATTCGTGAAAATAGCTGCTTATGCTGTCAAAGGCGGCAAAGGCCATTGCACCGCCCATATTTGCTCCGTCGGAGGTAGAGCCGTCCACGATCCTGCCCGGCATATATTCGGTTATCATAGCCCTGCCTATTCCTCTTTCAAGAATAAAGGCACCTGCGGCGGTTGAGGTCCACTGTGCCGTCGGGGCCCGCTGACCTCCGTATTCTATCGGCGTGCGGAACTGTCTCTCGGCAGCCGAGTTGTGCGAGGTGGTAAGTGCCGCACCCAGCCGCATACTGTGGGAGGAGTCTATGAAGGAGGCAAGCATCATTATGGATTCGGTACAGGTAGAGCAGGCACCGTATACCCCGAGAAAGGGAATGCCGAAGCTGGACAGCCCTGTGGACGAGGCCACGCATTGATTCTGCAGATCTCCCGCCACCAGCAACTCAAGGTCGTTGTGGCTGAGTCCCGCCTTGGACAGGGAGGTGTTAAGAGCCACTCTGCCCATCTCCGCCTCGGCGATCTCCCAGGTCCTCTGCCCGAATTTGTCCGACTCGTCGCAGAAGTCGAATTTATCTCCTAGCGGGCCTCTCCTTTCCTCATATCCGCCGACCGCCGCCCAGCTTCTGAAATGAATAGGCGTATTTATTCTTGTGATTCTTCCCATCAGCTCATCCTCTCTACCGTAAGGTAAATGAAATATATCAGGCCGTATGCTGCACCCGACAGCAGTCCGTAAAGGATTACGGGGCCTGCTACGGTGAATATCTTTGCACCCACGCCCATAACGTATCCCTCGCTTTTTGCATCCATAGCCTGACTTACCACCGCGTTAGAGAAGCCTGTGACAGGTACCAGCGTGCCTGCTCCGGCGTGTCTTGCTATTTTGTCGAAAAGTCCAAGTCCGGTCAGTAATGCCGCGACGAAAATCAGCGTGACGGTAACAAGCCTTCCCGACGCCTCGGGATCGCATCCGAGATAGGTATACAGCTCGCCGAGCAGCTGTCCCAGGACGCATATTCCCCCGCCGAAGAGAAATGCAAGGGATGAATTTTTTAAAATTTTTGACGAGGGCGAGTGCTTTTTAATAAGTTGTTTTTTAGCGTTTGAATCCATTTTTTCTCCAAAATTGAAAATAATTATTTACATTTTAATACAAAAATAACCTTTTCACTATCATTATTTGGCAAAATGGCGGTTAATATTCATATACAGAAAAAAATGCTTTGTGTCCTGAAATTCAACTTTTTTCGCCAAAGCATTGATTATTTTGAAAAAATGTGATACAATAGTGTGAAGAAATATGAAAGGAATAATGGATATGAGCAAAGAGTTTAACGAAGAATCCAAGGCCTCTGCAGAAAGCAAGGGTGAGGGTACGGAATACGTTTATAAGAACGTTATCAGAAACAAGGAGCAAAGACGCACCTGGTCGGTAGCTTCGGTCGTGCTTGCGGCACTGTCGGTTATTCTCTGCTATTTCTCCTGGGTGGGACTTGCCTTCGGCGTTCTCTCTATTGCATCCGCCCTTATATCGAGAAAAAATCTCGGATATTTTGATAAGCTTTCTCTTGCCGGACTTATTATCGGAATATTCGGTATTGTATTTTGCGTAATGGGCCTCGCACTTAAGCCCTATCTCGATATTCTTTTCTCTTGATTTAAAGCATTACTGAATAAAACGTTACGTTTGCACGCGGAGCATAGCTCCGCGTATTTTTTTACCTCCTTTGCTATTTGTATCGAAAAATAAGATAAAAATTGTAGCTTTTACAGTAATTACGGTTAATAAACGGATAATTTGTAATTATCTACACTTGACTTTTATATATATTTGTGCTATTATTTAAAGGATGCAATAATATAAATATTTTGTTATTTTTTTATCAAAATTGCATAAAATGCAAAACTCGCCGCATCCGCGGCAGAATGGAGAGAAAGCGAATGTTTAAATTAGGAAAACTGAAAATTCCTCACAGAAAGCATACCGCAGAGATGAAGGACTCAAGAATTCCCACTCCCCAAAGTGTGACTCTTCCTATGTCCCAGTACATCGGTGCACCTGCTATTCCCGTCGTTAAGATCAACGACAAGGTCTGTGTTGGAACCAAGATCGCAGAGGCAGACGGAAAGATCAGTGCGGCAATCCACTCGCCCGTTTCGGGTACTGTAAAGAAGATTGGCGACTTCCTTCTTTCTAACGGCAATACCTGTCAGGCCATTACGATCGAATCCGACGGTGAGATGACTCTTGATCCCGGTATTACACCTCCCACAGTCACCAATGCCGCCGAGCTTTGTCAGGCTATCCGCGAGAGCGGTCTCGTAGGCCTTGGCGGAGCAGGCTTCCCCACGGCTAACAAGCTTGAGAATGCTATCAGCAAGGATATTGACACCATCATCGTCAACGCCGCTGAATGCGAGCCCTACATCACCATCGACAACCGCACTATGCTGGACGGCACGTCCTACGTTGTACGCGGTGTCAAGATTATTGAGGAGTTTATCCCCGGTCCTCAGCAGATAATTATTGCTATCGAGGAGAACAAGCCCGAGGCTGTTAGCAAGCTTAAGGCTGCGTTTGAGGGTGACTCCAGGGTACGCATCGAGGTTCTTCCCTCTACCTATCCTCAGGGAGCAGAGTGCGTTCTTATCTACAACCTGCTCGGCAGAGTTGTTCCGGAGGGCAAGCTTCCCTCTGATATCGGCTGCGTAATGTTCAACGTTACCTCGGTGGCCTTCTTCGCTCATTATCTTGAGACGGGCATTCCCTTTATCTGGAAGACGGTTACCGTTGACGGCTCGGCTGTTAAGTCGCCCAAGAACGTTACCGCACCTATCGGTACCTCCATCAGAGATATCCTTAACTTTGTTGATGCAGACTTCGACGATATGGGCAAGGTGCTTTACGGCGGTCCTATGATGGGTATTGCGGCATATTCGCTTGACGATCCCATCTACAAGAACACCGGTGCTATTATTGCTCTTAATAAGAAGGATTCCGAGCCCAAGAAGGAATATCCCTGTATCCATTGCGGTAAGTGTATTGCACACTGTCCTGTGGGACTTAATCCCACTGCCTTCGTTAAGGCTATGAAGCTTGAGAGCAAGGATGAGAGAGCTGCAATGCTTGAGGACGAGTGTGTGCTCAGCTGTATCGACTGCGGCTGCTGCTCTTACGTATGTCCCTCTCGCCGTCCTCTCGCTGAGAATAATAAGCTGGCGAAGAACGATCTGAATAATTACAGATCGTCTAAAAATAATTAAGGAGGTAAAGTGAAAAATGAACAAGCTTATAGTTTCATCCTCCCCTCATATAAGAACGAAGAACGATACGCCCCGCGTAATGCTTGACGTTATCATCGCTCTTCTTCCTGCACTTATTGCGGGCACCGTAATTTACGGCATCCGTGCACTTCTCGTCGTATTCACCTGCGTGCTTACCTCGGTGGTGTCCGAATTTCTCTTCAACCTTATTACCAAAAAGGAACAGACCGTATTCGACTTCAGTGCCATCGTCACAGGTCTTATTCTCGGTCTCAGCCTTCACGCAAATGCTCCCGTATGGCAGTGCGTTATCGGCTCGGTATTCGCAATCATCGTGATCAAGTGTCTCTTCGGCGGCCTTGGTGCGAATTTTGCTAACCCTGCTGCGACCGCCCGCGTATTCCTGCTCATCTGCTTCAGCGGTGCTCTTGCAGGCGGTGCGGCTCCCACTCTTGCCTTCGAGCCCGAGCTCGTTGCGGGTGCAACCCCCCTTGCAGTTATGGGCCAGGGCGGCGAGCTTCCCAGCATCGTTGATATGCTCGTTGGTACGAGAGGCGGATCTATCGGCGAGTCCTGCATTATCGTTCTCGTTATCGGCTTTATCTATCTCGTAGCACGTAAGGTTATCAATTTTGAGGTTCCCCTCATTATGGTAGCAACCGTATTCCTTCTCTCGCTTGTTGCTTCGGGTGACGTTAATACGGCTCTCTACCACGTGCTTGGCGGCGGTCTCGTATACGGTGCGGTATTTATGGCTACCGACTACGTTACCACTCCCATCACCCGTACGGGTAAGATGATCTTTGCCTTCGGATGCGGTCTTATGACCTTCCTTATCAGATTCTTCGGTAATTATCCCGAGGGCGTATCCTTCGCAATTCTCTTTATGAACATCCTCTCTCCCTATATCGAGAGCTGGACAAAGCCCAAGGCTTTGAGAAAGAGAGGTAACAAATAATGGATATTAAAAAGTCATTAAAGGACGTTATCGTTCTCGTTGTTATTTGTGCCGTATTTGCTACCGTTCTTGCTGCAGTTAACTCTATCACGGCTCCCATCATTGCCGACAGACTTAACGCTGCTGCAAACGAGGCCTATATGGCAGTAATGCCCGATGCAAAGGGCTTTGAGGACGTAGACCTTTCTGCCTACACCCTTCCCGCCACCGTTACCGAGGCGAAGCGTGAGACCAGCGGTCAGGGCTATGCTATCAAGCTTGAGACCAAGGGCTACGACAAAGGTATGATCATTATCGTCGGCGTATCTGCTGACGGTGTTGTTACAGGTGCAACCTGCATCGCCTCCAATGAGACCAACGGCGTTGAGAAGAGTTACGGCGGAAGCTTCAGCGGCAAGGATATGGACGGCGTAAATGCGGTTGACCTTATCGCAGGCTCTACTCTTACTACTACCGCATACCGCGGTGCAGTCGTTGACGCTATCAACACCGCGACCATTCTCGGCGGCGGATCGGTTGATATCCGTACCGAGGAGGAGAAGTTCCAGGATGCACTTGAGGCAGCTCTTCCCGAGGGCGGCGAGGAGTTTACCAAGGTCGTTCTTCTCTCTGCACTTGAGGGCATCGACGCGGTTTACGAGGCTACTAACGGCAACGGCTACGTATGTCTTATCGGCTCCGACTCTACCGGCATCTTCATCGGTGTAGGTGCAGACGGCAAGGCGGTAGGCAACGTAAGTGACGAGCATAAGGCTCTTGCCGAGGCTGCTATCGCAAGCGTTAAGGCTAACACAACCGTTGACGTTGATCTTTCTCAGTATGCAGACAACAGCCTTATTGCTAACTTTGTAAATTCTGTTAAGAAGACAGGCTCCGGTACATTTGTAATCGAAATCAAGACCTCCGGTAACTATGATTCCACAACTCCTATCGTTGTTATGGTTGTTATCGATGCTAACGGTGTGGTTGTTGATGCTCAGACCGTAAGCTACGGTGCAGGCGAAACTCCCGGTAACGGTCAGCTTGTGGACGGCAAGTTCAATGCAAGCTTCATTGGTAAGAATGAAGAAGAAGCAGGCGGTGTTGATACCGTTGCAGGTGTTACATTCACCACTACTGCTTATAAGAACGCAATTCTTAACGCATTCAGCGTTGTTAAGATCCTCGGCGGCGAGGACGTTGATACCAGAACCGAGGAGGAGAAGTTCGCTGATGCACTTGACGCGGCTCTTCCCGCAGGTGAGGGTGCATTCACCAAGTACTTCAAGGTTGAGATTATCGAAGGCTTTGACTCTATCTATACTGCAGACAACGGTGCAGGTTTCGTTTGCGTGATCGGTACCGATTCTACCGGAACCTTCATTGGCGTAGGCTCTGACGGCATTGCAGTTGGTGAGGTAAGCGACGAGCATAAGGCTCTTGCCGAGGCTGCCGTTGCTGTAATCTTGGCAACCGAGCTTACCGATATTGATATTTCTATGTATAACAAGAGCGGAGTTGCTACTGAAATAAGAAGAATATTCAGAGTAATCAACTACGTTAAGAAGACCGCAACCGGTAACTACGTTATTGAGATCCAGTGTGACGGTCACGGTAAGAAGGGTGATCCCAGCCACGAGCACGCATCAGGCGAGCGTTTTGTAATCAAGGTTTGTATTTCTGCAGACGGCGTTATTATTGATTCCCAGACCGTAAGCCACAGCGAGACGGCTACCTGGGGTGGTCCTCAGCTTGAGGACGGAGCGTTCAACTCTAACTTCATCGGCAAGAACGAGTCCGAGTCGGAGGGCGTTGATACCGTTGCAGGAACCACTAACACGACCGGCGGCTATAAGGAAGCAATCCTTCGTTGCTTCTCCGCAATTGCAATTCTTGAAGGAGGTGCCAACTAATGAATAAAAACGGTAAGCTTTGGACTGTACTGAAGGGCATTATTGCTGAGAACCCCGTTCTCGTTCTCGTGCTTGGTACCTGTCCCGTACTTGCAGTTTCCACCAGCATTGTTTCCGCAATATCTATGGGTATTGCGGCAACCCTGGTTCTTATCTGCTCCAACACTCTTATTTCTCTTCTGAGAAAGATCATTCCCGATACGGTTCGTATCCCCTGCTACATCGTAGTTATCGCAGGCTTCGTTACCATTATCCAGATGCTTCTTCAGGCATTCCTGCCCGATATTTACACTCTGCTGGGTACCTGGCTTGCACTTATAGTTGTTAACTGTATCATCCTCGGCAGAGCCGAGATGTACGCGAGAAAGCACGGCCCCCTCGATTCCGCACTTGACGGTCTCGGAATGGGTATCGGCTTCCTCTTCGCACTCTTCCTTATGGCCTTCATCAGAGAGATCTTCGGCACTGGTGCTATCGACCTCAGTGCTCTCGGACTTGAGTCTATCAAGATCCCCGTTCTCTCCGAGTACAACATTCCCATTCTCACTCAGGCTCCCGGCGGCTTCCTCGTTTACGGTATCCTTATCGCTATCGTTAACAAGATCGGCCCCAAGAAGGGTGCAGAGAAGAGAAAGAACTTCTCCTGTGAGGGATGTCCCTCCGCCTCCATCTGTGGCAGAGTTTCCTGCCCCGAGAATGCAGAGCTCGTTTCTGCAAGCGAGAATAACACTCTCGTAGAAAATAAGAAGGAGGAAGCGTAAATGTTAAAGGAATTAATTTATATCGTTCTGGTTGGCGTTTTTGCGAATAACTACGTTCTTCAGCAGACAACCGGTATTTGTCCCTTCCTCGGCGTTTCCAAGAAGATCGACCAGGCATCAGGTATGGGCCTTGCGGTTACCTTCGTAATGCTGGTTGCTACCGCAGTTACCTATCCTATTCAGAAGCACGTTCTTGAGGCCTTTAATCTTGAATACCTTCAGACCATCGTATTCATTCTCGTTATCGCGGCTCTCGTTCAGTTCGTTGAGATCGTGCTCAAGAAGTTTATCCCCGCACTTTACAAGTCGCTGGGTGTATATCTTCCCCTTATCACCACCAACTGTGCAGTACTCGGTATCGCGATCGATAACCTTTCTTACGATTACGTTACCAACTTCGGAACCGCACTCCTCTCCTCTCTCGGTGTAGGTCTCGGCTTCCTGCTTGCAATGGTGCTTTTTGCGGGAGTTCGCTCGAGAATATCCGAAACTGCTCCCGCTAAGTCTATGCAGGGTCTTCCCGTAACGTTGGTTGCGGCATCGATCGTTGCAATGTCTTTCTACGGCTTCTCGGGAATAGTTGAGAATCTTTTGGCATAAGGGGGTATAGCTATGGAAATATTGATACCTGTACTTATATGCCTCGGAATTGCCGCTGTATGCGCGGTGATCCTTACCTTGACCTCACATTTCTTTTCGATAGAGGTCGATGAAAGAGAAAAGAACATACGTGAGTGCCTTGCG
>JAZQDF010000070.1:0-2980 GCA_045546635.1 Eubacteriales bacterium | reverse complement strand
GCTTTACTCCCCTTGACGGTATTCTTATGGGGACCAGATGCGGCTCTATCGATCCTGCTATCGTCCCCTTCATTATGGAGAAGAAGGGCTATACTCCCAAGGAGATGGACAACTATATGAATAAGCAGTGCGGCTTCCTGGGTATCAGCGGCGTTGGCTCCGATTCACGCGACGTTGAGTCTGCGATGAGAGAAGGAAACGAGCGTGCCAAGCTTGCCTTTGATATGCTTTGCTATCAGATAAAGAAGTACGTGGGCTCTTATTCTGCTGCGATGGGCGGTCTCGATGCCATCGTATTTACCGCAGGCATCGGTGAGCATACTCCTTATATCAGAGAGAATGCTCTTTCGGGCCTTGAGTATCTTGGTATCAGGCTTGACAGCGAGAGAAACACCTTCGGTCATTCTTCAACACCCGTAAAGCTCTCTGCCGATGACTCCCGCGTGCTGGTATATATGATTCCCACCAACGAGGAGCTTGTAATTGCAAGAGATACCGCGAGGATCGTATCCGAGCTTAAATAACCTCTTATAAAGGCACGCATTGAGCGTGCCTTTTATTTATAATATCATAAATTACAAAATAAGTCAATAAATGAATGAAAAATATCAGACAATTTCGAGAATATTCTCGATTTGCGAAAGCTTTTTTGCCAGCAATTCATTGTTTTTATCGAAATTCATAGCCCTACCGTATATTTCCTCCAGCCTGAAATGAAGGTCTGACGCAATAGCAAACCAACGCTTTGCCTCTTCAAGAGCATCACGCCGTATCTCTTCCGCCTTTTTGATTTGCTCGGTAGCGGTCCTTGACAATGAAATGAATTTATCTGCATCTATATCTTTCGTTTCTCCCCGCAGTATAGCAGCATCACGATCGACAAGGAATATTCCCTCGGTCAGGCTGCCGTCAAGAGCATAGGGCAGTCGTATCATATTCTGTCCCTTGTCCCGTAATACTTCAATACACAGATCAATAAACAGCATTGCGGCGATGTCGCTTCCACCGATGGCTTTCCGACCTTTACCAAATATATCAAGGGTGTCAAGACGGTGCTCGCCATAGCGTCCGAAGGAGGATATCAGTCGGGTGGACATACTACCGACATTGGATATAGGGATATCGCCAAAAAGTCTTTCTGCCTCGTTTTTTGCTCTTAATCTATCAAAATTACTTAAGTGTACCTCCTTGATAAAAGCGTAAGACACACCTGCGATCTTAAGGTAGGAGTAGGCGGTTTTATAGCTTCTTGATTTCTCGGATGACAAGGATGATATCTCTTCTCTTTGTGCGACGAGAAAACGTTCGTCCCAGCCATCACCAAGGTTGATTATCTCATCAATTGCCCCCGGAATCGCCGCATCTCTTTCGTGGGGAGCCGTACCGTCAAGCAGGGCAATTCTGCCGCTGTCATTTGAGACTATTACTCCGTCAAGCGAGTGCGGATCCGAGGAGCAGTATATTTCCTCAACGTAGCAATCCAGGGACGCAAAATGCTCGCTTATCCTCTTCATAAAGCTGCTTTTTCCCGTGCCGGGGCCACCCTTCAGCACATATATTCGGCTAAAATCCTCGGATGCGAATATCTCACCGAAATAGCTGATAAATCCTTGATAGCTGTTTGCCGCCGCAAAATACCTCGGCACACCAATTCTTTTATTTATTTTCATAAAAAGCTCCTTTGCTTTTTTTCTTATAATATTCGCTTTTAAAAAAATCGCTATTCAGGATTCGCTTCTCGCCATACGTCGAAAAATATAAAAAAGTGCTCCTATAATAACTTGACATTTGCTATTATTTTATTGTATAATATATATTTGAAGGAGTATAGCTTATGAAAATTATTGGACTTTGTGGCGGAAGCGGAAGTGGCAAGGGAGTCGTTTCCCGCGTTTTTCACGCTATGGGAATCGGCTATATTGACACCGATGCCGTCTATCGTGAATTGACATCTGCCCCCTGCGATCTGCTCAGAGCACTTGAGGATGAGTTCGGCAGAGAAATTATAACCGAAAGGGGCTCGCTTAATCGCGAGGTGATGCGAACCATCGTCTTTTCCGGCGAGGGCTCGGAGCACAGACTTGCAAGGCTTAATGAAATAACTCATAAATATATCCTTGATGAAACGAGGAGAAGGCTTTCTGCCTATGCTGATGAGGGCCTGCCTGCTGCCATCGTTGATGCTCCCGCTTTGTTTGAGTCCGGATTTGACAGCGAGTGCGATCTTCTTATATGCGTAGTAGCCGATTATGAAACTCGCCTTCAGCGTATTATGACACGCGACTGTCTCACCCGCCAGGCGGCAGAGCAGAGAATTGCCGCCCAGATTCCGGACGGTGAGCTTATAGAGCGGTGTGACCACGTCATATATAACGACGGCGATATTTCCGCCCTCGAGCGTCAGGTGTCGGCTATTCTTCTTAAAATACTTGATAATAATTAACGAAAGGTGATAAATAAAATGAGCGAAAAAACTGTTGGACAAGAAATGCTTGAGAAGCTTTCCTACAAGAAAAAGAACATTTACGAGGAGGCAACTCCCGAGAAGATCAAGGCGATCTATGACTATTCCGAGGGATACAAGACCTTCCTTGATAATGCAAAGACCGAGCGTGAGGCAACCTTAGCAGCTATCGCTCTCGTAGAGGCGAAGGGCTATACCGAGTACAAGCTCGGTGATAAGCTTAACGTTGGTGATAAGAGATACCTTAATCAGCACGGCAAGAGCCTTATTGTTTTCAAGGTCGGCGAGAATGATCTTGAGCAGGAGGGCATCAGGATCGTCGCTGCACATATCGACTCTCCCAGACTTGATCTCAAGCAGGTTCCTATGTATGAGGAGGGCGGTATGGCATTCCTCAAGACACACTACTACGGCGGTGTAAAGAAGTACCAGTGGACCTCTATTCCTCTTGCACTTCACGGCGTTATGGTAAAGGCAGACGGCGAGGTCGTTAACGTTTGCATCGGCGAGAGCGAC
>JAZQDF010000069.1:0-2381 GCA_045546635.1 Eubacteriales bacterium | reverse complement strand
CGTGATACTCCGTTAAGAGTTTCACGCTATTTTGCGGGCCTTTTTTGTTTCTTTTTCACGCCTTTTGCCGCCTTTGATAAAGGGCGGTATTTTTATGTCGGCGGGGGGAGAAAAGTTAACACCCGATACCCTTGAAGAATCTCTTCTCTGATGGTATAATAACAGCGTGCAAATGGAAATTTATGGTAATTTGGAGGAAAAAATGAAAAAAATCATAATAGCCACGGTATTACTTATATTGACCTTATCGGCATTTGCGTTATGCATCTCGGCAGAGGACAGGGCTCCTACGCCGTCGGTGGTATCGCTCAGCATAAGCTCCTATCCCGATAAGACGGTATACGGTGCCTTTGAGCAGCTTGATACGGACGGTCTGATGCTGCGAGCCACCTTCAGCGACGGAGTGGAGAGGATAATCGGAGGCGAGGATATAAGGGTAAGCTATAACCGTGACGGATGCCTTCGGGTTGGCGACTCCTCTGTTATGCTGTCCTACGGCGGTCGCAGCGTGTATCTGCCCGTCACGGTAAATCGCATAGCGTACGATCTGTCCTCGCTGTCACTTGAGGATTTTTCGGTCGTATATAACGGGGAATATCAGAGCTACGGCAGACCGCTTCACAGCATTGTCGGTCTCGACGGCATAGCACTTGAGATAGAGCTGTCGGGCGGCGGCACAGGCGTAGGTATATATGACATCAGCCTGGATTTTCATACCGACAGTAAGGATTACATCACGCCCGAGAGCCGCGTTATCAGTATGACGGTAGAGCCTGCCACAGCAGAGATAATCTGGGAGGGGATCTCCTTCGTTTACGATGGCAGAAGTAAATCTCCCATAGCCTATTATACCGACGTCAGAGGCCAGCGTGTATATCCCAGCGTCAGCGGTGCGGCAACGAATGCGGGGACAGGCTATATTGCCAGGGCCAGCGTATCCGACGTTAATTATGAGTTTAAAAATACCTCTCAGTCCTACGAGATAAGGAAGGCGGATATAGATCTTTCCTCGGTCGTATGGAGTAAGGACAGCTTTACCTACGACGGAACGAAGAAGAGCATAACAGCCACGGGGCTTCCCGCGGGAGTAAGTATTATAGGCTACAGCGGCGACCGCGGAACCGATGCGGGCAGCTATACGGTTACCGCCCTGCTTCGGTGGGATGAAAAAAACTATAATGCCCCTGCCACCCTTTCCCATACCTGGGAGATTTTGCGTGCGGATTACGATATGACGGGAATAGGCTTCCGTAGCGAGAGCTTTGTTTACGACGGCAGCACTCATTATCCCACCCTCATAGGTGTTATGCCCGTGGGGGCAGACGGTATTCCTCTTGAATACAGCTTCTCGGCGGGTGCTACCAACGTGTCTGACGGCAGGGTGACGGTGGTAGTGTCCTTCCATTCGGAGAGCGGAAATTATAATATTCCCGAGGTAAGATATTCCAGCGTGGTAATTACTCCCCTCGGTATTTCGGTTGAGTGGGGAGAGGACAGGCTTAGCTATAACGGTGATGAGCAGACACCCTATGCCCACGCTCCGGAATGCGGAATAACCGTCTCGGGCGGTGCCGTCGACGTAGGCAGATATCTTGCCACGGCAAGGACGGATAACGGTAATTACTTTGTTGCCAATGATAAGAAGGAGTTTACGATAATTAAGGCGGACAACTTCTGGACGGTTACGCCTGCCGACTCCACCTGCTATGAGGGGAGGGATATTATTCTTACGGGCGAGGCAAGGTTCGGCGAAATAACCGTGGAGTACTACGCTGACAGAGATGCAACCGTAAGGATCGAGCCCCCGACCGCGATTGGCAGATACTACGCCGTCCTCTCGGTCAGCGGTAACGATAATTACGGCTCTATAGCATCCGAGCCGATTGCCTTCGATATACTGAAGATAGTGGCGGTTTCCTTTATAGCGAGAATAGACCGGGACAGGCTGGTGGCATTCCAGCGGCTTGGCAGTGATGATATTATATGCTCGGTTGTCAACAATGACGGCAGCACAGAGGAGGTTGACTCATCCCTGGTCAGCATTATATATGAGAGAGGCGATTCGCTTCGCAGGGGGGACAGTGCGGTCAGACTTCAGTATATGGACTTCGTGCTTACGCTACCCGTTGAGGTGGATTACGCCGACTATGATATGTCCGAAGCTATCTGGACGGATAATACGCCGACATACGACGGTAGTGAGAAGACGCCAAGCCTGTCGGGACTTCCCGAGGGTGTAAGCGTCAGGGAATACGTAGGAGGTGGTAAGGTAAATGCGGGCAGCTATAAGGTATACGCCGTCCTTGACTATGATAGCGAAAACTATAACGAGCCCGAGGTACCGTACTGCGAATTCATTATAAAGAAGCAGACCGTTAAGA
>JAZQDF010000068.1:0-2638 GCA_045546635.1 Eubacteriales bacterium | reverse complement strand
TGAAGCACGTAGGTCTTAACGTAGCTGCCGATCCTCTCTTCACAATGTCCTACACCGGAATAAACGGCGGTCTGGTCATATGCGTTGCAGACGAAAGTCGGATCGTAGCCATGTCGTTCTGTGAGCCAAGGAGTTGGGTCTAGTCATTGTCTTCCTAAGACCGCTTGGCCTCCGACTTTGCTGTATGAAGCACGTAGGTCTTAACGTAGCTGCCGATCCTCTCTTCACAATGTCCTACACCGGAATAAACGGCGGTCTGGTCATATGCGTTGCAGACGATCCCGGTATGCACTCCTCACAAAACGAGCAGGATTCACGCCATTACGCCGAGGCGGCGAAGCTGCCTATGCTCGAGCCCGCCGATTCGGAGGAGGCCAAGGAATATACAAGGATCGCCTTCGATTTATCAGAGAAGTATGACACACCCGTCCTGCTTCGTATGTGCACAAGGATAGCACATTCGCAGAGTAGTGTGGAGCTGAAGGATCCCGATTCGGTTGAGATCAAGAAATACATAAAAAATCCCGAAAAGTATATAATGGCACCTGCTAATGCTATTAAAAGACACCCCGTGGTAGAGGAGAGGCAGGCAAGGCTTGGCAAATTTGCAGAGACCTGCTCGCTTAACAGAATGGAGCTTGCCGATGGAGATATCGGTATCATCACCTCGGGTACCTGCTATCAGTATGTGAAGGAGGTCTTTGGAGATAGTGCTTCGGTGCTTAAGCTTGGTATGGTAAATCCCCTGCCCGAGAAGCTTATCCTTGACTTTGCCGCCAAGGTAGGACGCCTTGTAGTTATTGAGGAGCTTGATCCCTATATTGAGAGCTTCTGCAAGTCTTTGGGACTTAAGGTGGAGGGCAAGAACATACTTCCTATATGCGGCGAGTTATCCCAGAGTATTATCGCAAAAGCGATGAATATCGAGGAGAAAGGCTATACTGCGGTCGAAAAAATGCCCATACGTCCCCCCGTTATGTGTGCGGGATGCCCCCACAGAGGCCTATTCTACGTTCTGGCAAAAAGAAAAATTACCGTGCTGGGCGACATCGGCTGCTATACCCTTGGCTCTGCTGCACCTCTCGGTGCTATTGACTCGGTGCTGTGTATGGGTGCCTCGGTTTCGGGCATACACGGCTTCAATAAAGCATTGGGTAAGGAAAGCGAATGCAGAACGGTTGCAGTCATCGGCGATTCTACCTTTATGCATTCGGGTATGACAGGTCTTGCCAACATAGCCTACAACGGCACCAATTCTACCGTAATTATCGTTGATAATTCCATTACCGGCATGACCGGCCATCAGCAAAACCCCACCACAGGATATAATATTAAGGGAGACCCTGCGACGAAGATAGATCTTGTAGCCCTCTGCCACGCTCTTGGAATAAAGAGAGTAAGAGTCGTTGACCCTTACGATCTCAGGGCAACCGAGAGTGCCGTTCTTGAGGAGATTGCGGCAGACGAGCCGTCGGTTATCATCTCACGCCGTCCCTGTGCTCTTTTAAAGTACGTGAAATCAAATCCTCCCCTTACCGTTGATAAGGAAAAATGTCGCTCCTGCAAGGCGTGTATGAAGATAGGCTGCCCTGCCATAAGTATGAAGGATGGTAAGGCAAAAATCGACGACACGCTCTGTGTTGGATGCGATGTTTGTAAACAATTATGTTCATTTGATGCTATTGGAGGTGCAAAATGATGAAAACCACCAATATAATGATAGTCGGCGTTGGCGGTCAGGGATCGTTGCTGGCAAGCAAGCTGCTCGGAAATCTGCTGGTTGACGAGGGATACGAGGTAAAGGTATCCGAGGTTCACGGAATGAGTCAGCGTGGCGGCAGCGTAGTCACCTACGTCAGATACGGCGAAAAGGTATATTCGCCTATAATCGACACAGGCGAGGCTGACTTTATCGTAGCCTTTGAGAAAATTGAGGCGGCAAGATACGCCTCCTACCTAAAGGACGGCGGAAGGATCATAGTAAACACCCAACAGATAGATCCAATGCCTGTTATAACCGGTGCTGCAGAGTATCCCGAGGACGCCCTTGACAAGCTTATGGAGGCCGGGCTCTCGGTCGATGCTATAGACGCCCTGACTCCTGCCATCAAGGCGGGATCCAGCAGGGCGGTAAATATTCTTCTGATGGGCAGACTGTCAAGATATATCGACATCCCCTGTGAGAGATGGATAGAGGCCATCAGGAAGAGCGTAAATCCGAAATTCGTCGAGATGAACGTCAGGGCCTTTCTGCTTGGCAGAGGTGATCTCAAAACAAATTGACCTTTTATCAATTCATCTTCGGAAAATATAACAAAGCAAACATTTTTTAGAACAGGAAGTACAGAAAAATGGGAAAGAGAAAGTATTTCAACGAAGCAATTGAAACTATGCCCGTATCTGAAATCAAGAAAATGCAATCAGAAAAGCTGGTGAAGCAAGTAAAGCACGTATACGAGCACGTGCCCTACTACCGTGACCTTATGGATAAAAAGGGCGTCAGCCCTGACGATATTCACGGCATCGAGGATCTCTACAAGCTTCCCTTTATCGAAAAGAGCGACTTAAGAGAGACCTACCCTTACGGAATGCTGGCAGTTCCCCTTGAGGACTGTGTAAGAATCCAGTCCACCTCCGG
>JAZQDF010000067.1:0-1755 GCA_045546635.1 Eubacteriales bacterium | reverse complement strand
TGATCTCCTCAAAGTTGATGTCACCGTTGTCGGTGAACTTCTTGATAGTACGCTGAATGTTATCGTTAGGCACGTTGTTAGCCTTTGCCTTCGCAATAAGGTCGCGAAGCTTCGAGTTGTTGTTAGGATCGGGACCGCCCGCCTTGATGGCAACAGCCATCTCCTTACCTATCTTGGTAAAGATCTTCGCCTTGGCGGCATCAGCCTTCTCCTTCTTGTGTTTAATGTTGTTCCATTTGGAATGTCCTGACATAATTTCTCTCCTAGAAATGCAGAATGCAAAATGCAGAATGCAGAATTATTTTTGTTTTATATTTTATCGGGGGTTTGTAAACAAATAAGATGAAGCGAAGTGCGAAGCACCTGGTTGGTTGCTCTGGTAAGTGCAATACGGCTCTCGCGAAGCTTATCATCCTCGCAATTCACGATGCTGCACTCGTGATAGAAGCGGTTGAACGCCGCACAGAGATCAAGAATGTATCTGGTCACAACAGAGGGCTCGTAGTCGGTAATAGCCGCGTTAACACGCTCGGGGAACATTGCGACGGCCTTGGCAAGCTCTACCTCAAGCTGACCGAGAGGAGCGTCGGTTACCGCCTTACCGTCCTCGCCTGCCTTATCAAGAATAGAACAGGTGCGGGCGTAGGTATACTGGGCGTAGGGGCCTGTATTACCGTCGAAGGAAAGAGCATCCTCCATAACGAAGTTGATGTCACGCATACGGTTGTTGGAGAGGTAGTGGAACACGATAGCACCAACGCCCACCTTCTCTGCAATAGCCTGAAGCTCTGCCTCGTCGGGATGCTTCTCGCGGGCGATATCCTTAACACGCTCGATAGCCTCGGCAAAGAGGTCGCGAAGGAGGATAACGTTGCCCGTTCTGGTAGCAAGCTTGGCACCGCCGATGCTGACCATTCCGTAGGGAACGTGAACGAGCTGATCATACCAGTCGTAGCCCATAAGCTCTACGACCTTAAACCACTGGGCAAAGTGAAGCGACTGCTGTGCCGCGGTGACGTAAATGGCCTTATCAAAGTTATACTCACCCTTACGGTATACCGCAGCGGCAATATCACGGGTGGGATAGAGGGTGGAGCCGTCACGCTTCAGAATAAGGCAGACGGGCATATTCCACTTCTCAAGATTAACGATGGATGCACCGTCGTCGATCTCAAGCAGGCCCTTATCACGAAGGATCTGAACCTGGGCGGGCATCTTGTCGGTATAGAAGGACTCGCCCTTATAGGAGTCAAACTCTATGCCGAGAAGCTTATAGGTCTTCTGATACTCCTGCAGGCTGACGTCAACGAACCAACGCCAGAGAGCAATATTCTCCTCGTCAAACTCCTCCAGCCTCTTGAACTCGGCACGGGAGGCGTCGGCAAGGGGAGATTTCTTGTCGGGGTTCGACTCCTCCTCTGCCTTTATTTCGTTGTTGATACGGACGTAGAGCTTTACGAGCTCGTCTACACCGCCCTGCTCTATGGTAGCCTTATCACCCCAGAGCTTATAAGCAACGATAAGCTTACCGAACTGGGTTCCCCAGTCGCCAAGGTAGTTGATACCGATACACTTATAGCCCGCGAACTCGTGAAGGAGCTTCAGGCTGTGACCGATAACGGTGGTACCGAGGTGGCCGATATGGAAGGGCTTCGCCACGTTGGGAGAGGAGTAGTCGAGGACGACAGTCTTACCCTCACCGTTCATAGGCGAGCCGTATTTATCACCGAGGCTCAGCACCTCATCGGCTACTCT
>JAZQDF010000066.1:0-5022 GCA_045546635.1 Eubacteriales bacterium | reverse complement strand
GGGGCAGACAGTTGATAGCCGTCTGTACGGCAACCGTATCGTCGGTCTTGCCGTCACCCACCGCACCGAAATCGCGTACGTTTATAGCCGCACTTTCGCCCTTGGTGACAAACACCAGCTCTCCGTCGAGAGAAGGGGAGGTCAGGGTGTATTTGGTTTCGGGTGTCAGGTTGAATAGCGAGAAAACGTTTGTATCGCCTGAAAATACCTGTTCACCGTCAAGAAAGATCACATATTCTCCGTCCTTGTAGTACGGAAGGTCGTTTTGCCATTCAAAGCAAGCCGACGTGGATGAGGTGAATAGTAAATTAATCATTTTGAAATAGTATCAGCCTTTTCTTTAGCGTCGTTAATGATTTTTATCAGTAGATTCTTTGTGCCGATAAAGAGCATATCGACGGCAACGTACAGAATGCCGAAGAGAACGGGCTCTACACCCAGGAATACCTTGCCATCCGTACCGCTTGCCATATTGAGTAGAATGTTGATTGAGTTATAGATCCAGGCAACGATCAGGACGATCAGTATACCGTAGATAATGTTGGTGAAGAAGGTCCAGAATTTCCTCTTCGGGAACATCATCCACTTACTGTTATCTCCTTTTGTCACCTCGAAGAAGCGGAAGGTATTGTTAACGAGAAGGTCGGTGACCATACCCATAACCACGCCGAGAACCACGATCATATCAAGGGTGTCCCAGATATACATACCGAGGCCCCAGTATATGAAGAAGCACACCGCACCGTTAAACCAGAATTTGATAAACAATGCTTTAACGGGGGAAGGAATTTTGTCAAGCAACCCCTTCGAGCGATACTGCTTTGCAGGATCGGATCTTCCGGAGCCCGTCTTGGGATAGGTCTTTTTGTCTGCGTTAACAAGTCTGTCAACGGCGTCCTTGTTAAGCTTGTAGGAGCCACCGTTTTCTTTCTTACTTTGATTTTTGCTGTTTTTTTCTGACATTTTATACTTATTCCTCGTCGGAGATCTCAATAACCTCGATATCACCGCTGCCCTCAACCTCGATAGAGGTGTTGATCTTTCTTACGAGCTTGGCAATAACGGGCTCGAGAAGGACGAGAACGAGGGTAACGCCGATGAGAATAATATGCAGGAATACGGTATCATAAGCACTGAGTATGTAGGCAATTACAGCCGCGTTAAAGCTGCTGCCCGACTTCTCCAGGGAGACTATGATACAATTCAGGTAATGAATATCCGTAACGATTATAACGGCGTAAAGCACCATCATAATGGCGATCATAGGGATGCTGGGCTTCTTACGCTTCGGGAACGCGTTAAGCATACACACGAAGGAAAGAATCATAAAGAGCATTGTTACGAATGCACTAAGGCCCATATTAGGTCCCTGGATCTTTGCGGTGGTGTTAGAGATGTTCGTCAGGTTAAGCGAATACTCAAGGAAGGTTACGCAGAGGGCTACGAGGGGAACTGCCTGAGGATTCTTCTTTAATGCAACGAAGAACTTACGCACCCGCTCCTTCAACCAGGCACCGAGCCTTGAGAATATGTTTTTTGAATTATTAGCTTTCATATCATCAATTCCTTACTGATTTATTCTCGCCTTATCTGATAGCGTTGGTGGTATCCTTGTCGAAGAAATGCATACGGTTGAAGGAGACCGAAACCTCCTCGCCGTATCCGTAGTTACACCACTCGCGGAATTTGGCAGTCACCTTATGACCGTTGAGATGGCCGTGAATAAGTGTGGTCTGACCGAGGTTCTCGCAGTTGTTGACCTTGATGGTGGCGTCTTTGCCCTGACCAATGTTCTCGGGTCTTACGCCGAGAGTGATCTCCTTGCCCTGATAGGAGGAAAGGAGCGAGACCTCCTCACTACTGAGAGGAATAGAAATGCTGCCGTCAATGAGGAGACGGTCGCCCGATACGGTGGCGGTAAAGAAATTCATCGGAGGAAGTCCGATAAAGCTTGCTACGAAAACGTTCGCGGGAGTATCGTACAGCTCAAGAGGAGTACCGATCTGCTGAACGTAGCCCATAGACATACAAACGATCCTATCGGCAAGGGTAAGAGCCTCGGTCTGATCGTGAGTAACGTAGAGCATCGTTGCACCGAGACGCTTGTGAAGGAGAAGGATCTCTCGTCTGGTTGCTCCGCGGAGCTTGGCGTCAAGGTTGGAGAGGGGCTCGTCGAAGAGGAATACCTTGGGTGTACGAACGATCGCACGTCCCATCGCAACACGCTGACGCTGACCGCCCGAGAGCTGCTTCGGTTTCTTGTTGAGCTGGTCGGTAAGGCCGAGGATCTCTGCAGCCGCCATAACCTTCTCGTGAATAACGTTAGGATTCTCGTGTCTTAAGGTAAGAGAGAACGCCATATTCTCGTACACCGTCATATGTGCATAGAGTGCATAGTTCTGGAATACCATCGCGATATCTCTGTCCTTGGCAGGCATTTTGGTTACGTCCTTGCCGTCGATGATAAGCTGGCCGGAGGAGATGTCCTCAAGACCTGCTACCATACGCAGGGTGGTGGATTTACCGCAGCCCGAGGGACCTACGAGAACGATAAGCTCGCCGTCCTCGATGTCAATGTTGAAATCAAAGACTGCCTGAACGTTATTATCATAAATTTTATTCAGATTCTTTAAACTGAGTGAAGCCATATTCTTATGCCTTTCATATAGACTTTTGTGGCCGAAAATGATTCAGTAACCGTATCAGCCGAGTCCGGTTTCCTTTTTGTAGTTTTCAAGCATTATGGTCTTGATAAGACCGATAACGCCGGATGCGATGCAGCAGGCAGCCGAGATCGCAAGATAAACGATAACGAGCACGAACTGCTTGTCGTCCATAACTACCGTCTCAACACCCTCAAGCGAGAGGATGGTGGAATGAGCCTTCATAGGAATGTAGAAAATACGACCTATCTGAAGCACTCCTATGATCAGAACGAAGATGGAGTAGCTTCTGCTGTACTTCTTTACACCCTCGGAGCAGAGGAAGGTAAAGAGCAGGAAGAGAAGGTTATATACAACCGAGAGTCCGATAACGTAGGAATAATAGTAATTACCAACGTCGGAGGAGTAGATGTTAGCAAAATAGAGAACGTTAAAGAGAATTGCGAAATAGCAGAGAGTGCTGGACGCAGAATTCTTGGTAAAACGCATTCTGTCCTTCTTTATGGTCTCCACGTCGCGTGTAAGGTTTACGTTGTTAGCCATCGTTACGCCTCCTTTCCTTCTTCAATGAGCTTTCGCTCGGCTCTCATAAGAACGATCTTCCATACGAGATTGAAGATGCTGATAAGGGTGATAACAATAAGGAAGATGCATACGAACCAGGAAATATCAAACCAGAAGGTTGAGTCGGTTGCGTTTATCCTGTATTTCTTTGCCACCTCGAACAGCTTTTCAAAATCGATAAGAAGGAACTGTGCTTTATAATAAATTACGTTGGTCAGCGTCCATACTGCAACGAGCACGTTGAGGACGGCGTTGATACCGATGGTAATATAGTTTGCTATGTAATATTTTCTTCTGTCGTGAGAACGGAATACGAAAAGAGCCACTGCGGAGAGAATAAGTACTATTCCCGCAGTAGTAAGCTGCTGGTTGAAGGGCTGCATCTCACGGTAGATAATTGCACCCTCAACGTAGTTTCTGTTTGATTCCTTAATACTGGAAATGTAGTAGAGGGAATCGTAAAGGTCGGTCATAATACCGAGAGAATAAACGAAAACAAGAACTGCTGCTGCCAGCAGAAGAAAGCTTGTTATACGTTGGAGAATCATTTGCTTTTTATACATGGTTTGTCTCCGTTATGCCGTTTGGCAGTATTTTTGTTGTCCTATAAGCCGACAACAGGCTGTGATGGTGGTTGCTTTTTGATCGTGGCGAGGGGAGCGATGCTCCCCTGCCACCTTTGTGTTAGATTAAAACTAAATAGGTAACAAATCAACAATTACTTGTTGTAGTACTCCATAAGTCTGTCGTAAGCGTCCTGCTTGATAGTGAGGTAGGTCTCGCCGCCCCAAGCGTTGGTGATGGTGTTAAGAACTGCCTCGCGGCTGTCTGTACCGTCGCCGCTGTAACCGCCGGCGATGATGTCAACAAGGAGGTTCTCGCCGCCCTTAGCAGAGGAGAACTTACCGCTTGCAGCAAGATTGCTGAAGCCGTTAACGATATCGTTCTCTTCCTTGGTGTTAGGAAGAGTGGTGGGGATGATGGAGTACCAAGGATTCTCGGTTACTTCAAGTGCGGGATGCTTGATAAGGCCAAGGCCGATAGCGGTAGAAATGTTACCAGCACCCTCCTTACCAACAACGTGAGTGCACTGATACTCGAATGCCTGGCTCTTTACGAAGGAAAGAGTGGAACCGAGATACATACGTGCATAGTTGGTGTAGTTACCGGAAGCCTTTTCCCAAAGCTCGGTGTAGGTAGCGTCTGCGATAACGGGCATCTGCTTACCGTTGAAGTTGAAGGTTACGTAAGAACCGTCTGCATTGGTCTTAATGAAAGCATCAGGACCGTAGGACATAAGGATCTGGCCCTTCTCGGAGTATGCGTAGTCGATGATAGCGAGAGCTGCGTGGAGCTTGTTGGTATCATTGCCAACGCCTGCCTTAGAGATTGCCCAACCGTCGGTCTTAACAGATCTCCAGGACTCGGTGAATCTCATGTATACGCCGTTAGGATCGGAACCGTCGAACCAACGTGCAACGGGAACCATAACTGCCATGTACTTCTCGCCATCCTGAAGCTCAGTCTCGTTGTAGATGGTCTGAGTCTGGTTATAGTCGTAGTGCATAAAGCCTGCATCATTTCTGAGCATAAGCTTGGTCTCGGTGTCTTCACCCTTTACGAAGGAGGAGGAGATGAGACCCTCGGATACCATTGCGTTCATTCTTGCAAGAGCAACGTATGTATCCTGTTCCTGACGTGCATCGTGAAGCTTGCCGTCAGCGCCAACGTAGAGATAATCCTGTCTGGACTCAAGGCCACGAACGCCGAAGAGAGTTCCTGCGAAACGGAACAT
>JAZQDF010000065.1:0-2520 GCA_045546635.1 Eubacteriales bacterium | reverse complement strand
CCGCTTGGCCTCCGACTTCGCCTACAACGCAAAGGACTGTGATATAGACACCTCAAGCTTTAACAGGCCCATCACTCTCGGCGAGGGCGAGATATTCGTTATGGGTGACAACAGATATCATTCTCTTGATTCCCGTTCCTTCAGCGTAGGGCCGATAGACACCGATGCCATTCTCGGCAGGGTGGTCATCAGATTCTTCCCCTTCGACAAATTCGGCGTTGTTGACTAACTAATAATAAATATCAGCAAAGGATAATTATGGCAACTAATCCTATACAGTGGTTCCCCGGGCATATGGCGAAAACCAAGCGGATGATGCGTGAGTGTCTGCCCGAGGTCGATATAATAATCGAGCTTCTGGATGCGAGAATTCCCTACAGCTCGAAAAATCCCGAAATAGACGGTCTTATCGGCGGCAAGCCGAAGATCAGCGTTCTGACAAAATCCACCCTTGCCGATCCCGATATGACGGTAAGATGGGTTGACAGCTTTAAAAGAAAGGGCGAGCGTGTGGTGGTCATCGACTCCACAAGCGGTCTCGGCATCGACAGTCTTGCCGACGCGGTACGCGATATTATGTCCGAGAAGCTTGAGAGATATCATCTTAAGGGTATGGACGGACGCAAGCTCAAGGCTATGATAGTAGGTATTCCCAACGTGGGTAAATCCTCGCTTATAAACCGTATCGCAGGCAATAAGAAGGCTCGGGTAGAGGACCGCCCCGGTGTTACCGTGGACAAGCAATGGGTTCCCACGAAGATCGGCTTTGACCTTCTTGATATGCCCGGCGTGCTCTGGCCGAAGTTTGAGGATCAGACGGTGGGCGAAAATCTGGCGATGACGGGAGCTATCCGCGACCAGATACTTGACACCGAGGAGATCGCGATGATACTCTGCTCTCGGCTGATGAGGGTGGCACCCGACAAATTTATGACGAGATACAAGCTTCGATACGAGGAGACCGAGGGGCTTGACTCCTACGATCTTTTTGAGCTTGTGGGACGGAAGCGTGGCTTCCTTATCAGCGGCGGCGATATAGATCACAAGAGATGTGCCGATATGCTGCTGGACGAATTCCGCGGCGGTAAGATCGGCAGGATCACCCTGGAATCGCCCGAGGATAGATAAAATTCTCACAGATTGGAGAGATAATATGCCTACCTTTGAATATGAGGAGAAGCATTACGGCGAGGGCTATATAGCCGTTTGCGGCTGTGACGAGGCGGGACGCGGTCCCCTTTGCGGCCCCGTGGTAGCGGCAGCGGTAATTCTGCCCCGCGGCCTTGAGATCGAGGGACTTAACGACTCGAAGAAGCTTAGCGAGAAGAAGCGTGAGAAGCTCTTTGATATAATAAAGGAGAAGGCTGTTGCCTATGCAATCGCCGAGGCAAGCCCCGAGGAGATCGACGAGATCAACATACTTAACGCCTCGATGCTGGCTATGCGACGGGCGGTGGATGCCCTGGCGGTTAAGGCGGATTTTGCCCTTATCGACGGAAACTGCTCCCGCGGGTTTGACATTCCTACCGAGACGGTGGTAAAGGGAGATGCAAAGAGCTATTCCATTGCGGCGGCATCGGTACTGGCGAAGGTAACCCGAGACAGAGGCTGCATCGAGCTTGACCGTCAGTATCCCGAGTACGGAATAGCGAAGCATAAGGGCTATCCCACCAAGGATCATATGGACGCGGTGAGAAAATACGGTGTTGCACCCATTTACCGCAAGAGCTTCCTCAAATTCCTCGACAAATGAAAATACTGAGCATTCTTACCCCGAAGCGACTGACGGGTAATTTCGGTGAGCGTGAGGCTGCAAGGCTGCTTCGCAGGAAGGGATACCGCATCCTCGAGCGAGGCTACGTGGCACTCGGCTCGGAGATAGATATTATCGCAATGAAGGGCGGCGTGACCGCCTTCGTCGAGGTGAAGACTCGAAATATCAAGTCCATAGGACTTAAGGAGCCCCGTCCCGCATCGTCGGTGGACGGCGAAAAGCAAAGAAAGATTATAAAGGTGGCAGGCTACTACAAGGCCCATCATCCCTCGGACACAAGGTATCGCTTTGACGTCATAGAGGTCTACGTGGAGGGCGAGGGCAGAAGCCAAAAGGTCAAGGAAATAAGGCATCTTGAGGGATGCTTTGACAAGAACACCGCCTTTGACAGTAAATATTATTACAAGCGTAGCAAAGAAGGATCAAGCCTATGAAATACGTAAGCACCAGAGGTGCACATAAGGATGGCGTATCCTCCGCCCTGGCTATCAAGACGGGACTGGCGGCGGACGGCGGTCTCTTTATGCCAAGCGAGATACCCGCAATAAATATTGAATTTATAAAGGAGCTCTCTGCCCTTTCCTACCCCGAGCGTGCGGCAAGAGTGCTGTCACTCTTCCTCACCGACTACAGCGAGGAGGAGCTTCTATCGGATGCCCACGCGGCATACGGCGAGGATAAGTTCATTCCCTCCCCCGCCCCAATAACCGCCCTGTCGGGCAATAAATATATGCTTGAGCTGTGGC
>JAZQDF010000064.1:0-1652 GCA_045546635.1 Eubacteriales bacterium | reverse complement strand
GCCTTTCGCCCTGCGGTGCCGAGGACAACACGCCGAATAGTATTGCCGGTATGGCAAAGCTGTGCGGAATTGATATTCTTGCACTTACAGACCATAACAGCACGAAGAACTGCCCTGCCTTCTTTGAGGCGGCAGGAAAATACGGAATTATTCCAATCGCGGGAATGGAGCTTACTACGGCGGAGGATATCCACGTGGTCTGCCTTTTTGAAAAACTGTCCGACGCCCTACGCTTTGACGAGCATATCGTTAGCTGCCGTACGAAGTTTCAGAACAAGCCCGAGATATTCGGCAGTCAGCAGATTCTTGACGGAGAGGACAGGCTTATAGGTGAGGTTGACGACCTCCTTATCAGTGCGAGCTCGGTTTCCATCGATCAGGTGTCAGGACTTGTTAAGCGGTACGGTGGCGTATGCTACCCTGCCCATATTGACAGAGATTCCAACAGCATTATAGCTGTGCTTGGAACCCTTCCTCCCGACATCAGCTTTGATTACTACGAGCTTGCCGACGGCAGAAGGCGAGAGGAATTTTCAAAAAGATATTCTATTCCCCCTGACAGATTTATAATTGACTCAGACGCTCATTATCTTACCGATATGAGAGATAAGGAATGCTATTTCGATCTTGATTGCGACGGCGATGCAGAGTCGGTAAGGGCAGCGTTATTCGAGCTTCTCAGGAGGCCTCTTATATGAAGGAGCTTTCTCTTAACATACTCGATATCGTAGAAAACTCAACAAAAGCTAAGGCAGAATTCGTTGAGATAGAAATTATCGAGAAAAATGATACACTAACAATCAATATTACCGACGACGGAATTGGAATGACCGAGGAAACTCTTCGATCCGTTTCGGATCCCTTTTATACCACCCGCACCACGCGTAAGGTAGGAATGGGAATTCCCCTGTTCAGATTTGCTGCCGAGCAAACCGGCGGTAGCCTGACTATCACGTCAAGGTATATTGATGAGTTCCCTGCCGATCACGGTACCACCGTTTCGGCTTGCTTTAATAAAGCTCATATAGACTTCACTCCGCTCGGTGATATTATCTCTACGGTAGTGACACTTATACAGGGGCATCCCTGCGTGGATTTTCTCTTCACCCATCGCCTGCCCGACAGGACGGTGACGCTTGACACGAGAGAGATTCGTGCGGTGATTGAGGACGTTCCCCTCGATACCTTTGAGGTTCTGATCTGGATAAGAGACAGCCTCAAGGAGCAATACAGCGATATTTAAAAAATTATATATATCCCAGAAAGGAAACACAAAATGAAATCTTTGGCTGAACTTCAGGCAATCAAAGACAGAATGAAGAACAAGATCGTTCTGCGCGAGGGCAGCGGTGATATTCGCGTAGTCGTTGGTATGGCTACCTGCGGAATTGCTGCAGGTGCCCGTCCGGTTCTCAACGCCTTTGTTGAGGAGGTAAATAACGCAGGCCTTAACGACAAGGTTACCGTTTCGCAGACGGGTTGTGTTGGCTACTGCCAGCTCGAGCCTATCGTTGAGATCCACGAGGCAGGTAAGGAAAAGATTACCTACATCCATATGACCGCCGACAAGGCACGCGAGGTCGTTGAAAAGCATTTAAAGGGCGGCAAGGTAGTATCTGAATATAAGTCGGATCGTAGCCATGTCGTTCTGT
>JAZQDF010000063.1:0-7418 GCA_045546635.1 Eubacteriales bacterium | reverse complement strand
CATTCTTCTTGAATTCATCAAGGAACTCGATCTTCTCTGAGGGACTCATATTCTGTCTTTGGGTTATAACTCTTATTTTCGGGTATTTTGCCGAGAATAGCCTTGACAAAGCCTCGCAGTAGGCAAGGGAGGGGCAGAATACCATATAATTTCCACGCCTTGCCGACACAGTAGCCGCAACTGCACGGCATACCGCACCAAGCGTATCCTCACGCTCGGAGTAACGTGTGCTGATCTTATCCATAATGCACACCGACAGCTGTGAGGGATCAAAGGGAGAGTTGACCTCCAGCATCTCGTCCGAACGGTCGCCACCCAGAACCGAACGGTAGTAGCCCAGTGGGGACAGCGTTGCGGAGAAGAGAACCGCTCCGCGGCCCTTGTTAAGACTCTCGCGAATGACGGGTGAGGTATCAAGGCAGTATAGCTTGACTCGTATTTCTCCGTCGTCATAGAACACGAACATACGGTATGCCGAGTCAAATCTTGCCATAATATCGGTAAATTTCTTGTTTTTGTAGTAGAACGAGCGTAGGTAGGCAAGCCGCTCCTCGCTCTCGTCGTCGTTTGCCCGCTGATTTAGGTATATCTCGTCCTCCAGGACGCCCATCAGCTCATCAAACAGCGAATACATTCGTGAGGGTATCTCGCCAAGTGATGCTGCACCGTAGAATTTGCCCTCGCGGTCGGCACGCAGCTCGTCCTTAAGATAGGGCATAAGCAGGTCGCTCAGCACCGCGTGAGCCGATTGACAAAGCTTCTTCGTTTGGGACAGCGAGCCGAGCAGCTTCTCCTCGGCAGGGGCGTATAATTCGGAGAGGCTGAGCTCTGCCGAATACATCTCACGGGCACGCTCGTGAAGGTTGTGGGCCTCGTCTACAAGGAAGGCGTATTTGCCGCCCTTGGTAAAGAAGCGTTTTATATAAACCGTGGGATCGAAAAGATAGTTAAAGTCACATATTACAACGTCGCAAAGCTCGGCGTAGGTGAGCGAAAGCTCGTAGGGACAGACGTGAAATTCGTCGGCGATCTCACGAATATCCTCCCTGTCAACCACCGTTTTACCGAGGGAGGAAAGTGCAAGGGCGGCCTCGGCTATTTTGTTCATTGAGGATCTTTGGCACATCTTACGGGATTTTCGGCAGATATGATGCTGGGGGCATATCTTCTCCTTCGCCGTCAGTATCACTCCGCGGACGATCGTGCCGCCCGCTGCCATAAGGTCAAGGCAATCTCTTGCCGCCTCTGCCGTGGTGGTTTTCGGAGTCAGGTAAAAGACCTTCTCCACCCGTCCGTCGCCCATCGCACGAAGGGCGGGATACAGTGCGGAGACGGTTTTGCCGGTTCCCGTAGGTGCGGTAGCGTACAGACATCCCCCGCGTGAGAGCGTGCGATACGCGGCCCTGACAAACTCTCCCTGTCCCTCGCGTATGCTGCCGTAGGGGAATTTCATACCTTTCATTGAAGGCAGGCGAAGGGTGACTCGCTCTACCTCGGGGGCGGCAAAGATGCTGACCGCCACAAGACACTTACCAAAGAAGGTCTCAAGCCTCCTTCGGCTCACGATCTCGGTCTTCTCAACCAGCTCGCCGCTTGCCTCGCTGAAATAAACGAAGCGGATTTCAACCGCATCAAGCCCGCTCTCCCGTGAGAGCATATAGGCGGCAATATAGCCCTCGCCGCGAATCTCGGCGACCTCGCTTTTCCTCGGGCGGCGGGGATTCGAGCGGATAGAGCGTGCCACGGTGATGCGGTTTCCCGACAGTCCCTCTACGAGACAGGACAGCTCGAACACCCATTCACCGCTGATAAATCTGTGGCTTAGTCTCTCTGAGGCTATCTCGCCTATAAGTCGGCCTATTCTCGCCGATGCAACGGGACTTACGTTCGGCTCGTCCTCGTCGAAGGAGACCGACGGCGAGATCCCACGTCTTGCGATAGACACAAATTCGCCAAGCGATATTTTAATTATTCCGTTTTCGGCATCGTATCTCATACCGTCACCTCCCATTTTTATAGATATTTTATCATATAATTAAATTAAAGTCAACAAAAAAGGGGTATGTCATATTTGACGAGAACGAAAAAATCCGAAAAGAGTAAAAAAGCCTTTAACCGAGAAAGCACAAAAGAAGTATAATAAGGTTGAAATTCTGCGAATTTCTTCGGTTTTAATGAATTTTTTCTACCGCCGTTTGCCCCCTCTCGCCGTATGTATATACGCCTTCGGGTCGCAAAGCGACGCTTCTCGCCTAAATCTGACTATCCCCCAAAAGAGGCTGCCCCAAATTTGCATTTGAGACAGCCTCCCTTTTCAGTATTTAGCTAACGGGCTCTTCGCCGCCTAAAAATCTTTCCAGCAGTCTTGCCTTGGTCTCAAGCCAGGAGGCCTTATCCTCCTTCGAAAATCTGTAGCCGTCGAGCATACCCTTAAAGCCCACTATGGGCAGGGCACAAAGCTTTACTACGCCGTCAATAACGGTGGACAGCGTCATATCCTCCTTGGCGGTCAGAATGACCGAGATCGTAAAGACCATACATATAGTGGAGGGAATCAGCGAGGTCAGGGCGTCGAACACCTTTCGTCTTTTCGGATCCACAAGCTCACCGCGGGAGGAGGCGTGACTGCCCGACATAAGCACGGTGGGAGTCAGCTTTATCGCCCGCATCCCCTCCGCCTTACGAAATATTCGGGTAGCCCGCCTATCAAATTTCCTGCCCGAGCGGAAGTCAAGATAATCCCCCTCGGAGTATCCCGCCTCGCCAAGATAGGACAGCCGCCTGTACTCAAGCTCACTTTTTGAGTATTCAAGGCAGAAGGCACGCAGGCCGTCAATATGCTCGGGTGTTATCCGTTGTCTTGCCGCCTCGTACCGTACGAGGGCGTCACGGTAGCTTTCACACTCCTCGCCCTCACGTTCGCCGGCATCCTCAAGCGAGAAATACATAAGATAGGAGGATAGGAGCATAACCGCCAGCGTGGTGGTAAAGTCTTCGCCCCCGAGGTCGGAGAAGGTCATATCGGTAAAGGTGACCAGCACCGCAATTATAAGTGTGATTACTGCAATGATCTTGCCTGCATTGGCGATCAGCGTGGAATATCCGCCCTTTACCATACCGCCAAGCTCAAGCAGGTCGCTCATATTTTCCTTTTTCATTCGGTTTCCTTACCTCCTCTGCGTCCTGCAAGATGGAAGCATATAGCTCCCAGCAGATTTCCTACGAAGCCGACGAAGGAGATAACCGTCATCTGCTCTGCGATTCTTGATAATGCAAGGAAGAGTAAAAACAGCACCAGCCATATAAGGTATGAGCTGTAGCCCTCAAGATGCCTCCTTACAAGCTTGTATAGGGGAATCATTGTAATGGCCAGCACAAGTGCGGTTCCGCCCGCTATACAGTACTCATATCCCACCGTCTTCCACAACGGGAAATACATAAGCGTGCATACCGCAGGAGGTATAATGCAAAGGGCAAATCCAAGAATATGTAAAGCAAGCTTTACAAAAACGTTATTTTTCCTCGATTTCGTCATAGGATCTCAGCACCTCTTTCATCTCGCTGATTTTCTCTCCGATCTCATCCTTCTGGTATTGGGGAAGGGTGGAGGTCATAAAAATGGCGTATAGCATATTCACCTGTCCCTCTATAACGGTGCGAAGAGCGTTACGCTCCTTGACAAGCTGATCGTAGCTTTCGTATTGCCATTTTATTCCGTCAAGCTCCTCTCTTATCTCATCCAGCGAGTGACCGATATGCGAAAGAGTCGCGTCGGTCTCGGCCCTTGTTTGCTCGCCGTCGGCCTTCACGCCGTCTATGGCACCCTTTATCTTTGTCAGGGCATCTCGGAGGAGGGGAAGCAGCCCGCTCTTGTATGTCACACCGACGATAAGCGTGCCGACGAAGGCAAGGGCGGATAGGATCTTGTCGGCGTTGAGCTCTATTGCTGCGTATATCTCGTCAAAGAGGTTTTTCTCATAATTCCCACCGGGCTCGGTATTTTTCTCGTTATTCGGTATACTTTCTCCACCTAAGTCGGCTTCTGTATCATCGGACGGCGATTTTTCAGCATCGGTTTGGGAGACGCCAACACCGTTCTCCACATAGCTTACATCCTCGTCCGCGTCGGTCTCCGTAACGGTCCCGACTGTATCCTCGGTCTCATCGGTGGTGGAAACGTCGGAGAGTCCTGCTGCCGTTTCGGTCTCGGGAAGCTCCTCTGCCGAGGAGTAAAGGCCTACGACAAGCGAAAGCACAAGAGCGATAATCAGCCCCAGGGTGATTTTTTTCGTTTTATTTTTCATATTCTTCCTTTCTTATGGCTCAGCTCTGAAAAGGCTTGTGCCAACTATTTTTTTGGTAAGCTCCTCCACCCTCTGCTCGAGCAGATCAACCCTTACGGAAAGACGCCTCTCACGAAGCGAAATATCGTTTATAGTCGTTTTCCTGGGCTCGATGGGGGCGGGAATGCCGTGTGTAATTTTGATCCTTGGCAGATCCACGGTCATATCTGCCAGAATAAGATGTGGGGTATATTCGCCGTCGCAAAGCCGCCTTATATCAACGGCACACTCCCTGCCACTTATCCTTGCTGTAATGGGGCCGAGGGAGATATATCCGTTATGCTCGCTATCAAAGGAGAGTATAAGAGAGCTGCTATCCTCTCCCGTGAAGGAGCAAAGCTCGGCGTTTCTGCCGTACAGCTCGATTTTCATATTGCTCATATCAGGTTTTCCTTTCTTTTTTTGTTTTGCGGCGAGTTACCGATCTGATTCCGAAGGGGGCGGCAAAGCTACTGCTGCTTATACAAAGCCCGCCTATCCTATTTCTTGTGCTATGCTGCTTCAGCCTTACTGTAGTGAAAACGGCATTACGATCCCGCGTTTTTTCATCACCATTATCTGCTTTTGCCGAAGAAATGGGCTTTTTCGGTGCGATCTTACGCCGGTGCGATGGATCGGGGCGGGACAGATCGGTCAGGGTAATCGACTCCTCTGACATTTCGCATAGCTCGACCGTTACCTCGTCTTCATCCTCCGCTCCCGGATGGGTTATGGCCGCATAGGTGGGCGGATGCCCTGCGAAGGAGTAGTATATAGGATGAATATCCCTCGCTCCGATGGGCTTGTCCCATCCGGGAGTGTTTTCGTGGAAGGGAATATCGGCGGGGGCTTTACCTCTTCTGTCATTATTGAAAAGGTATATATGGCCGTCCTCGGTGGAAAACCACAGAAGCGAGCCACAGCCCATAATCTGCCTTGGAGGCAAAAGCTCGCCTCCACGCATCTCTGCCGTCGGGTAGACCGAGTAGCATTTATCTCCCTGCCGTACGTAGTATTTCAGCCCGTCCTTACCTCCGCGGCTGAACACCTCCCCCTCTGCAGCCTGACCGATGCTTGTGTGAGCAAGACAGCCCTCATCAGCATATCCAAGGTATCGGTAAACCCGGGCGTCACCTCTGTATCCGCCAATATCCGAGATGAAGTACCACTCCCAGCCTCCTCATCGCGTATCTGCAAGATAGAGACTGCTGCCGAAGGCAATAACGAGGTAGCCCATCCATTCGGTGAATATGGGATCGCCCTTCTCCTTCATAAGCATAGCGTTTATATTTGCAGAGCATACGACGGGGGAGGGATCGATCCATATCCTTGAGAGATCGATTGCGGCAAGGCCGTCGCGAGTCATAAGCATCAGGCGTCGGTCGAACTCAAATCCTGCAGTGAAGGGCGGTAGCTTGCTGATTACTTTCTCGGCGGAGGTGTGGGCAGGTATACCGTCGCGGCAGATGATCTCGCCCTCGACACCCGACGATAAAAGCGTAAACAGATAGCCGTCCACGGAGATAAGCGAAAGTATCCTCTTTTCAGAGGCGATCTCGTCATAACAGGAGAAGCTTATTTCTCCGCACTCCGTAAGACCGTCGGTGAAAAATACGCGAAGGGGATGGGCGGGGCATCCCGACAGGAACAGTCTGCCTTTATGATATACGGCACAGCGACAGCCCGCAACGTCCTCCCGATCGCTTAGCTGCTTTACCTCACCCGAGGAATTTACCCATATCATTTTTCTGCCGTCGCTTACAATACAGCTCTCGCCGAGAGAAACCGTAAAGCTCTCTTTATCATCCATCTCGGCTATTTTTCGGAGAGGGAGCCTTGCCTCCCCCTCCTTTTTTGATGCAAGGTACAGAGCGTCGGCAGAATGGATAACGAGGCCTGCTGCCCCTTCGTTTCCAACGGTGCAAAAGGAATGTATGCCACGGTGAAGAGTGAGTGCCTTGCGGTATCCGACAATGCTCTCTACGGTAGCTTCTCCGCTGCCGTAGTCTACGTACATATTTTCAAGGTGGGAAAACCCACCCCCACCCGCAGGGCATATACCTCGCGGAGAGGGCGGATTATCGCTATAACAGGAACCGTATTTTCTCATCACGCCCACCCGTTAGTATCCACGTAGGAGTGCTCGATACGCTGATAGCTGCTTTCCTTCATTCCCGACAGCAGCTCCTCGTATCTGCCGAGGTAATATCTTGACCGTTCTTCGTTGGAATAGTAGAGAATATTCGACGCTACGAGTAGGACGAGCATAAGGCGGTATTCTACGGGAACGTCAATATCCGTCTCTACGTCGAGGGTTATTATTTCACAGGGCAGACGGCGGTAGGTAATAACTATTTCGCCGTCATAGTCCGAGTTTATCTCCAGCATTCCGTCGTAAAGCCTGCAGTCCTCGATCATTCTGCCATACTTATCGGTGGCAGGCGAGATAAAGCACATAAAATCGTTGTACAGCTTGCGAAGGTCGAAGACTCTTCTCGGCCCATAATCGGGAATATCGTCGGGGTACTGGGAGTATATCCGGTCGTAGACCGTCAGATCGTACACCGTAAATGAGAACGAGCCCCAGAAGGTGATAGATCCGCCGTATGTCAGAGCACGCTTGATAAGCATTGCCTCGTTGGGACTGTCGAAGGAGGCTATACTTGTAGAGTCGCCGTCGGTCAGAGTGTATTTACCAACGCCGTGAACACGCATACTTATGGCAAGACCGTTTATGGGAATGGTTATTGCCTCACCGTTTATGCAATTGATCTTATCGTAGTGCTGAACGGCGGGGATAGAGTGTGAAGCAAATCTCACGGTCCTTACTATCTCTCTGTCGGTATAAAGCTTTCGCAAGGCTCGGTTCACAGATGTGATGAACAGGCCCTCGCTCTCGATCAGTTCTCCGTCACAAAGAATTCCTACGTCGAGTTCTAAATCCTTTGTCGTCAATTTCTGTTACCTCACTTTTGGGGATTTATGCTGTGATGCCGCTTGCACCGCTGACCTCGCTTGCCGAGTCGACAGCAAGGAGAATGTGCTTGTAGCTGCCAAAGCCTACACCGAAGCGGCATCTGCCGTTCCAGATATAGT
>JAZQDF010000062.1:0-14995 GCA_045546635.1 Eubacteriales bacterium | reverse complement strand
GGTCAACGACGGTTGTTTCAAGCATATAGACGACGTACCCACCCACGCAATGACGCTTACCGTTCCCGCTCTGATGTCGGCTCCTTATCATTTCTGTATCGTTCCTGCTCCTACTAAGGCTAAGGCGGTATACGAAACTCTTAACGGCAGCATTGACGAGCATTGTCCCGCAAGCATTTTAAGAACAAAGGAAAAAGCAGTTCTGTACCTTGATGCAGACAGTGCAAAATTATTATGATCAGAATAAAAAGTGATAGAATAATTACATCAAACGGCTTGTTTGACGGCTATATTTACATAGATAACGGTGTTATAGTCGCAGTGTCAGGCAATGAAAAAGCAGCAGATAAGTGCTTTGACTTTAGCGGAAAGTTCGTTTCTCCCGGATTTATCGATATGCATACTCACGGCGGCGGCGGATTTGCGTTTATGAATAACACGCCTCACGACGTTGTAAACGGTGCTAATCTTCATTTGAAGCACGGAACGACAACCATCGTTCCCACCATTTCAGCAGGCACGTTTTGTACTATGAAACAAGCGGTTATCAATATTGCTTTGGCAATGAATGACGAGAGGGCAAAGGGAAATATTCTTGGTGCACATCTTGAAGGACCTTATCTCTCTGCAAAGCAATGTGGTGCACAATGTCCAACCTTTATTACTGAGCCTATAAAGGAAGATTATGAATCCTTGATTGAAGAATATGGAAAAGCAATAGTCCGTTGGACCTACGCTCCCGAAAATGATAAAAACGGCGAATTTTGTAAATACCTGACCTCTCACGGAATTATAGCCTCCGCAGGACATACCGATGCAAAATATGAAGATATTAAGGTAGCAATAGAAAATGGTTGCAATCTTGTTACACACCTTTATTCGTGTACATCTACGGTAACAAGAGATCATGGGTTCAGAAGTCTTGGAGTTATCGAATCAGCCTTTCTGCGTGACGAGCTATTTGTTGAAATCATTGCAGACGGAAAGCATTTGCCCCCTGAGCTGATAAATATGATAATAAAGGTTAAGGGTGAGGATAAGGTTGCGTTGATTACCGACAGCCTTGATATTGCCGATACCGACGTTACGGAGGGTGTAATGAGCGGAACGGAATTTATCGTTGAGGATGGAATCTGTAAATTAAAGGATCGCTCCGCCTTTGCCGGAAGCGTGGCAACTGCAGACCGATTGATCCGTGTCATGACTAAGGAATGCGGATATGAGATACCAATAGCGGTTAAAATGATGACCGAGATTCCCGCAAGAATACTTAAAGTAAACAAGGGAGAAATCTCGGTCGGTCGTGACGCTGATATTATCGTCTTTGACGACGATATAAACATAAAGAAGGCTTTCGTTGGTGGAGAGGCTGTTAATTTTTGATTTTTTCTTCTGACGGCGGATATCCAAAAAAGTCAACGTACCGTTGATAAAACGATATGTAGTTGTTAAATCCGCATTTTTCGTAAATGGCGGTTGGATGCTCACCGTCCAGAAGTAATTTCTGTGCGTAAAGCAGTCTTTTTGACGTAATATATTTTTTTGGAGAAATTTTCATCTCCTGTTTGAATAGCCTGAAAAAGTGATTTTCGGATACAAAAATATACTCACAAACCTCTTTCACGTCTTTGATGGTAAAGAGGTTTTTATTTATATATTCCAAGGCTCTCTCCACAAGTTTTGACGATGGTATATACTCTTGATTGACCACAAGCTCGTTTATAGTAAGATTGTAGTATATCTCAATCAGCAGATTATTCAGTAGGGTATTAAAATCGGCATCGGGAAGATGCTTTCGGTAGGTGTCCATTTTTTTGAAGCAGTTAATTATGTTCGGTGTATCCGTGCAGTTTATTACCTCAAATTTGTCGAGCAGCTTGTCGAGCAGGGGGATTAGCTGTGCACTTGAATTAACTAGAATGTTATATCTGTCGTATTTTTCGTCGGTGTTTATATCAATATTGTGATAATTTCCCGGGCGGGTGATTATCAGGTCATATTTCTTTAATACGTAGGTTCTTTCTTCGATCTGATACTGTCCCGTTCCAGAGATGAAAAATACGATTTCATATCCGCTATGGCAGTGAGAGAGAAATTTGCTTTTTGGGATAACAGATTGATGCTGATAAAAGAAATCCATTACATTTTTCTTGTTTTTTCTTGTAGAATTATTTGGTTTTTTCATACAATTTTACCACCTTTTTCATTATTTTATCACAATTTTTGTGAAAAATCAATAGTAGAATGTTGCTTTTTCTAATATTATTGTGTATTTTTCTATATTTACATTTGAAATAATATCCTTTATAATTGAAGTAGAAGAGTAAATTATAATAATTTTATATATGACTATAAAAAAGGAGGCATTTATGAGAAAATTAAATCTGGCTATCATCGGCCAGGGCAGAAGCGGAAAGGACATTCACGGAAAATATTATATTTCCGCCGACAATACGCCTTTCAACGTTAAATACGTGGTTGATGCCGATGAGTATCGCAGAGGGGTATCGCTCGAAAGATATCCGGGCTGCCAGGTGCTTTGCGATTATAGAGATTTACTTAATAAAAAGGATATCGACCTGGTAGTAAACGCTACATATTCGGATATGCACTATGCAATCACCAAGGAGCTTTTGGAAAACGGATTTAACGTTTTGGTTGAAAAGCCCTTTGCAAGAAGTCAGTATGAATGTGACGACCTTATAAAGACTGCTAATGAAAAGGGCGTGGTTCTTGCTGTTTTCCAGCAGACCTTCTTTGCTCCGTTCTATCAGGACATGCTCAGAGTTATCGACTCGGGTGTTCTTGGCGATATTCTTCAGCTTACCATCAGATACAACGTGTTTGCGAGAAGATGGGATTGGCAGACACTGCAGAAAAGAGTTGGCGGCAACGCATATAACACCGGTCCACACCCCATAGGAGTGGCTCTTGGAGTTCTTGGATTTGACGATAACACCGAGCTTGTCTATAGCAAAATGGCACATAGTGAGATGTCAAGCGGTGACTACGATGACTATTGTAAGATGTTGCTCACCGCACCAGGAAAGCCTCTGGTTGACATTGAAATAAACAATACCGACGGTTATTCGGGAAATTGCTTTATTCTACAGGGAACAAGGGGCTGTTTCAAATGCAGCACCACCTCTTATGAATATAAGTACATAGTTGACGGTGAAAACCCCGAGCGTCCCGTTCAGGAAAGCTTTATGCAGAACGCCGACGGTAATCCTGTTTACTGCGGTGAGAAGCTTATTGTTCACGAGGAAAAGGGCAACTATAACGGTACAGCCTTTGACGTAGGAACAAAGATGCTCTATGAGGATGTATATAAAGCAATAACCGAGGGTAAGGATCTTTACGTGACGGCAGAGCACGCAAGAAAGATAATTGCTGTTATAGAAACTGCTCACGCACAAAATCATTTACCTAGGAAGTATTAATGAGGTAATTGCTATGTATGAGGAATTGATTTTTCCTAAAGGTTTTGTTTTCGGTGCAGCAACGGCAGCTCTTCAAATAGAGGGAGACCGAGCAGGACGCGGAGAAACGATCTGGGATGATTTTTGTGCCAAGCGGGGCAACGTTCTCGACGGTTCAAATACCGATATAGCCTGTGACCACGTTCACAGATATAAAGAGGATGTTACTATTATGAAGCAGATGGGGCTGGATGCCTATCGCTTCTCGATCTCGTGGGCAAGAATCTTTCCCGACGAAAGTGGAATACCAAATAAGGCGGGCGTGGATTTTTACCATAATCTTATTGATGAGCTGATTAAAAACGGTATTGAACCTTTCATTACTCTTTTCCATTGGGAGCTTCCAATCTATATCCAGCGCCAAGGCGGTTGGAGTAATCCCACTATTGCCGATAAATTTGCGAAATTTGCAGAATTCGTTGGAAAAACCTATGGGGACAGAGTTAAGAAATTTATTACCTTTAATGAACCACAGAGTTTTTTGGGCTACGGATACAGGAGAGGAACTCATCCGCCACTCTTGAAAATGACGGATAAAGAGTATCTCTATGCGATACATAATTTCTTCCGTGCACACGGCATGGCGGTGAGAGCACTCCGAGCAACCGTACCGAACGCTGAAATAGGAATTACTATGTCAACTACCGCAAATTATCCCGCGTCCGACTCGCCCGAGGATATTGAGGCTGCGAAGATGAGCAATCTTGATATAGTAAACGACGAAAGCTTTGTAATGAATATAATTCATTGGTGCGATCCTATTTATTTTGGAAAATATCCCGACAAGGCATATGAGGTATTTGGTGATGATATGCCGTATATGTCTGAAGAGGATTCAAAGCTTATTTCCGAGCCTCTCGATTTCCACGGTCAGAACTGCTACTGCTCTTCAATGATTAAATCTGATGGTAAGGGTGGATATGAAATTGCAAAACGCCCTCTCGGCAGTGCAAAGAATTCACTGAATTGGCCTGTAACTCCTCAGGCAATCGGTTCTGTATGTAAGATCTTATATGAAAGATACGGTAAGCCGATATATATTACCGAGAATGGAATCTGCTGTAACGATTGGGTTTGTGAGGACGGAAAGGTACATGACAGCTACAGAGTAGATTTTTATCACAAGTATCTCAAGAATCTGAACGAAGCGATAAAAGACGGTGCCGATGTAAGAGGGTATTTCGCCTGGTCATTGCTTGACAATTTTGAGTGGGCAAAGGGATATACTGCCAGATTCGGACTCGTTTACGTAGATTATGAAACTCAAAGAAGAATTCCAAAGGATTCTGCAGAGTTTTATGCTGATGTTATAAGATTTAATAAAAATTATAATAAATAAGGAGAAATGATCATGAAAAGAATAGTTAGCTTGATTTTAACTATCGTTATGCTGTTCTCAACTCTTGCTGTATTAAGCTCCTGTGGAGGTGATGACAAGGGTGATGACGGAGTTAAAACAGTTCGTATTGCCCGTTGGGCAAGTGCTTGGGAGAAGGAAGTCTTCGAGGCGTGGACCGCAGAATTCGAGGCAGACAATCCCGACATTAAGATTGAGTGGGAATGGAATGCCTACAATGCACATTTTGACAGAATTAAAACCGACCTTCTCAGCCAGATGGCAGCGGACATTATCTTCGTAAATTACTGGGGCTGGTACCCCTACCGCAACGTTGATATGTTCGAGGACCTCGGCAAGGTTCCTGAGCTTGCGGAGTGCTACGACAAGCTTATCCCCGAGGTAAAGGGCGAGTTCTATTACAACGGTAAGACCATCGGTATGCCCATCGGTCTCGTTACCCGTGTGCCCGTTGTAAACACCGAGCTTTTCAATAACGCCGGCGTTGAGATTCCCAGCGACAGAAGCACCTGCTTTACTACCGAAGAATTTACCGATATGATCACCAAGGTTATGTATCACCCCGACAACAACGTTGAGCTTGGTATCAATATCACCCTTACCGACCTTCTTTATCAGATGCTCGCCAGCGTTGGCTCGCCCATGTTTGACGACGACTACAACATCAACATCAACAACGAAAAGGGAATTGCAGCAGTAAGAGAGTTCCAGCAGTTCGTTTATGGCAGCGGCGTGGTTATTCCTTACCAGCAGTCCTCCGGCAGCGGAAAGTACGGCAGCGTTACCGACTGTCTCCTTTACAAGGATGCGACAGGCAACAGACTCGTTGCGGCAGGCTACACCAACCCCGGTAACATCGTTACTCCCACCAGTGCGGGCGTTGACGTTGCTACCATCCCAGGCATTAAGGCAGAGGGCGGCGTTGACACCATTATGGGTGACATCAACACACTCGTAGTTCCCGTATTCAGCAAGGTTAAGCCCGAGGCCTACAGAGTTATCAAGTGGTTTATGGAGAAGGAGCAGCAGCTTAAGTACGTTGAGTTCGGCGACCTTCCCGTTACCGAAGAGGCCTTTAACGAGATCTTCACCAATACCGCGAAATTCGACCCCTCCATTTATTCTGCATATCAGGTAGGTATGAGCAATCTCGTTATTGCAAAGCCCACCTCCTCCAGATGGCAGGCGTTTATGGCAGGCTACTTCAAGAAGCTTTGTGAGGGAGCTATTACTCCCGAGGAGTTCTGCAAGGAGATTTCCGAGAACGGCCCCCAGTATTTACGTGAAGAATAAATAAGGTAGCTTAACATGGTTAAGAAAAAGAAGAAAAAACAAAAGCAAAACATAGGTTGGCTTTTTGTGAGTCCTTGGGTGTTTGGATTCGTTGCGTTGACAGTTATACCGCTCGTCGTTTCCTTCTACCTCTCCTTCCACGAATGGAATATGTTTTCCGATCCCGTATATGTGGGTCTGAAAAACTATAAATTGCTGTTCGATAAGGCATCTATATACGGTGATGCATTCTACGCCGCATTGTCAAATAACCTTATCTACGTTTGCTTTGCCGCTGTAGTAAATTTCGTTGTAGGTATTATTACCGCCTGGGCTATCTTCCGTCCAAGCAAAATGAATTCACTGTTGCGTACGGTAATTTATATGCCGTCTATGATTATAAGCTTTGCACTTTCGATGATGATGAGCCCCATTTTCAGCAGTAACGAGTTTTCTCTGATCAATCAGATAAGATTGTCTATGGGACTTGATTTGCAGAATTGGCTATCTACCAGAGGACAGGGTATATGGGTGCTTTGTATACTTTGCTTCTGGGGCGTTGGCGGAGCTATGATGACCTACGTTTCAGGTATGAAAAACATAGACAAGAGTGTTTATGAAGCGGCAAAGATCGACGGTGCAACGAACTTAAGGCTACTTGTAAACATTTGTTTACCTATGCTCGCTCCTATGATAGTTTATCAGATAATTATGACCTTCGTAGGCGGCCTGCAGGCGTTCGACAACGTAATGGGATTATCAACCATTTGCGGAGGAAACGGAACGGCAAACATGGGAAGCGATAACTCGCTTGCAACGTTGGTATTTTACCTTTACAACCTTGGATTTAAGGACTTTAAGATGGGCATGGCCAGTGCTCTTGGCTGGATAACGTTTGCCATTACGGGCGTATTTGGCGTGGCTTTGCTTGTATTCGTACAAAAAACCGGATACTACAGCATAGATGGAGATTGATATGAAGAAAAAACAATTACATATAAAGCCCGCGGTATCGGATATTATTTTCAAGGCATTTACCGTGTTATTGGCAATAATAATCCTCTTCCCGTTTGTGTGGCTGTTTCTGACGTCGCTTAAAACGGTTGACGAGTATTACACATCTCCCGCACCGATTTTCCCGTCCACACCTCAGTTTGACAGATACCTGCAGGTGTTGATCGACCTGGAATTCTATACGCCTATAATCAACAGCGTGCTTATAGCGATGTGTGCGGTGGTTATCTCGCTTACGGTAAACTCATTTATCGCCTACGGACTTGCCCGCTTTAGATTTACGGGCAGAAGGCTTGTGTTTATACTGATATTGGTTACCATGTTCCTTCCCGCACAGGTAACCTCCATCCCGAAATTCATTATGTACTATCATTTCGGTTGGATAGACACCTATTTACCGATAATTATTCCCATGTTTTTCGGCTCGTCCACGGGTATACTGTTCATTTCATCCTATATTCGTGCAGTCCCCCGCGAGATGGACGAGGCGGCAATGGTAGACGGCTGCGGTTATATCAGAATATGGTCGCAAATAGTCATCCCGCAGATCATTCCCGCACTTGTTTTGTCGGGCATAAACGCGTTTTTGTCAAGCTGGAAATCCAGTATGGGTCCCTTGATATATTTGCGTAGTCCTAATCTTTATACAGTTCCGTTAGCACTGCTGTACTTCCAGTCTCCCACGTCTAACAGCCACCTGCTCCTTATGACAGGAGTTGTTATTTCCATGATTCCTACGTTAATAGTATTTATCGCAGGACAGAAAATTATGGATAAGGGTGCTATTACAGCAGATCTAAAGTAATTAAAGGAGAGAAACATGAAAAGAATTTCCTTGTTTTCCAAATTTCTGTTAATGATCCTTGTTACATTGACGTTTTTGAGCTCCTGTAAGGTTCATACGTTTGTAAATATGGATATTGGCAGCAACGACGAAAAAATTATTAAACAAATTAAATCCGAACCTAAGGATACGGTTAATACTATCATCAGTGATTCGGAGTTTTATATGAACGGAGTATCGGAGTTCATAGTTGATCAGTCCGATCCTCACGCAGTTTTGAACGAGACCTCGTCAAGTCATATGGTCAACGAGAAGTTTGAGCTTGACATAGACGCCGTTACCGTTGGAAACAAATACGATCCCGATGAGGTTAACGTTTACGGTCAGTTTGTTTCTCCGTCCGGAAAGCTCTATGAAATGCCCGGCTTCTGGTACACCGATTGTGACAGATACCTTGACGAGCTTGATGAGAATGGTGAATATTCTCTGACCGGATATACCTTAAACGGTGCAACCGCAGTTGGCGTCCTCGACGAAAAGGACGGTATTAAGAAGGCTGTTGCAAAAATTAATTTTAACTCTACCGAATCTACCGCACAGTCGGTGGGAGTTGCACTTAACAAGTCCCAGCTTAATATAAAGAACGGAGCATCGTTCAGTCACGTTCTGTCTGTATGGCTTCGAGTTGATGAGGGCTTTGAGGGCGACGCTCTGTACTTAAGAATTTATTCTGCAGCTGCTTCGAATGATACCTATTATAAGATTGATGCATCTCTTCTTAGCCAGGAATGGAAAAAGTTTGAGTTCGTATACGAGGACGGCATTTATTCCAAAACTCAGGTTGAGGATTTCAAGCAGAATTACTCTATGTTTATTCAGACCTCCGGTATTGATGAAAATGGCGGAGATAAGATTTTGAACGAGGTAAAGGGAACTGTTTATGCATCAAACTTTGCCTTTGAAAACGTAATTACATACGATGACGGAAACCGTGTTTTGAACAGTAGCTTTACCTTGATTAGCTTTATCGCTCCCGCACTTGAGGATTACAGATACGGCGATATAAACGGTAAGGAGGTTATCAACATCCTTGGCGAAGGCAACTTCAAGCTTCGCTTCAGATTTACCGAGGTTGGCGAATGGACCTATCGCATCGTGATGGAGAAGGAAAACGTTAAGATGTGCTCTTATACCTCTACGGTTGTTGCAACCGAAAATCCCGACGAGGAGAAGAACAGAGGTATTATCGTTGTAGAGCCTACTCTCAAACGCAACTTTATGTTTGAAGATGGAACTCCATATGCCGGAATTGGAATTAACGTTCCTTACAGCGTTGACCCTGTCAGAAGTGGATACGATTACGAGGCATACTTCCCCAAAATGTCAGAAGCAGGAATGAATTTCGCAAGAGTTTGGCTTGCATACATTGGTAACGGCGTGTCCAACACCGAGGGGGGTGTCCTGAACTACGACCCGAGACAGCATAAGGCTTACGGCTTTGACCATATCCTTGATCTTGCAGAGGAATACGGTATTTATTTACAGATTCCTATCGAACATACAGGCTGGTTCAGAGAAAATCAGCTTTGGGATTCCTGTCCTTACAATAAGCTGAACGGCGGATATCTTACCCACTCCTTCGAGTTCTTTACCGACGAGCGTGCCAAGGAGGACTATAAGAAGCTTCTGAGATATTATATTGCCCGCTATTCCTATTCCCGTTACATTATGAACTGGGAGATCTTCAATGAAATCGGACTGGTTACCGATTATGACGGCGAGATTGTTAAGGGCTGGGCGAACGAAATGGGAAGTTATCTTCACACCATAGACCCATATAGACATATGGTTTCTATGAGTAGCGGAAACGACTATTCGGACGTATGCTATACCGCTGAGGAGCTTGACTTCACATCCTTCCATAGCTATATCTACGGAAACAAGTACGCACTTTCTTCGGTTAGCGAGTGTAAGAGAATTTACGAGTGGCTTGACAAGCCCGCTATGATCGGCGAAATTGGAATCAGCGGAACAAGTGAGGCGGTAAACTACGCGGCAGACCCCGAGTACTATCTCCTCAGACAGTCACCGTTCACCATCTTTGGTGGTGCAGGAGCATCTCCCGTGCACTTCTGGTGGCAGATGTGTGATAAATATAACTATTACTCACACGTAACTCCCGCGTCAAACCTTATTAATATGCTTCCCGACAAGTGGATCACAATGCCTCAGATTGATGCATCACTTACTGATAAGGATGGTATAAACGTTGTCTACGAGAGCGAGAGAAGTATCTCTATATGGGGATTCAAGGACGGCAATTCCGCTTACGTTTATATGATGGACAACGTCTATAGTATGGCTGTTCCCGTTCCACCGGAAAAGACCGATACGGTGCTCAATTTCCAGGATATGGAAACCGGCACTTATACCGTTAGAATATTTGATACCCAGACCGGAGAGGTTTGTGACACTCTGACGGTATCTGCAAATAACGGAACTCTGACAATCAGTGCGCCGGCGTGGACATCCGATATCGCTTTCTTGATTGAAAAACAGTGAGGTAAGTGACGATGAAAAAAACAGTATTTAAGAATATAAAATCAATCACCGCCATTCTTCTCTTGGTTTCCACGCTGCTTCCTGTTCTTGCGTCTTGTGGTTTATTCACAAGGACTGAGATCATAGATGGAATTGAGAATATTCCTGATGGAAATATGTCAATTTCAGTTTTAACCGACGGCGAAGGAGCTACCTGTGCTTACCCCTTCATAAATTGGACTTCCGAGGAGGGAGCTGAGGACTATCTTGTTCAGATTGCCTCGGATGAAGCTTTCACCGATATTATTGAGAGCAAGGTTGTTGCTGTCAACAGATATACTTGTACGACTGTTTTGAAGCATGGAACGAAGTATTACGTAAGAGTAATTGCAAGAAAGAGTGTAGAGGGCAACAAGGTTGCTATCTCTATTGCAAAACTGCCTTTTACTACTACTAAAGAACATAATACCGATGCTCCCGATTACACACAGACCAGAATGCTCTTCGACTTTGAGGATTACACTACCGAGAGCTTTAACGAGCTGTTCACTATGAACGCAGGTGGAGATAGCGTAATCGCAGAAATCGTTGAGGGCGAAGGCGTTAACGGCTCTAAGGCATTGAAGCTTGTAAGCACAAAGGGCGATATGGGCTGGGGTGCTATGGTGTGTAATCTGCTTCCCACAGACAAAAAGGTTTGGACGGGTTCTACCGGTATCAGATTCCATATTCGTGCAGAGGAAGGATCTTCGGTTCCATTCTCTTTCAGAGTTGGAAAGCGTGGATATCAGACCTGGGCAAAGAGTTTTACCGTTAAGAGCCAGGAAGGCGTTTACGTTACCATTCCTTACGAGGTTATGGAGGATAAGGGTGGAGGCGACGGCATCTGGGATCTCTCGATTATGACCTTTATGCAGTTTACCTTTACTGGAAGCGGAACGTTATATATTGATGAGATTTCCATCGGTTCAGATGAGAATTATCAGAACGACACCACGGCAGATGCGGCAAAGGGGATTGCCCCCGGCATTCTTGAGAATTTCGATGGTGATGATGCCGCTAATGCAGTAGCAAACGGATTGTCGCTTTACAACGTGGATGGAACCTTCACTCAGCTTGTAGATACTACTGACGGCGGTCACGAGCTCAGATTCAAGACTATGAGTGACAGTTCCTTCGTTTCACTGCAGAAGGCCTACTATGAGGTCAATAAATACGATTATACTCAGGTTGACGGAATTACGTTTAAGATCAGTCTCAGCCACCAGAAGAGTGGAGCACAGGTTATGATTAAATTCGGCTCGTATCTCAACGTTTACACTGCAACCTATGATATGTCGGGTGTAAAGGCGGGAGAATACGTTACCATTAAGATTCCCATCTCGGCTCTTACCCTTGCAGAGGGCTCAAGTGGAGCTCTCAACTACGATAAGATAGATACCCTGCAGATATTTGTTAAGGGTTGCCAATATTTCTACGTAACCCTTGATGACGTGGGATTCTATAAAAATTAATAATATAGGAGGATCTTATGAAAAAAAGTACAGCACTTAGAGCAACGAGTCTCATAGCAGTTATGACGGTAGTTCTCGTCCTTCTGCTTTCGATTACGTCTTGTAGTTTCATAGATTCTGTAGTCTCTATGATTTCCGGAACCTATTCTATCTCCTTTGATGGAGTAGAGATTCCCATTGAGGACGTTTCCGTAAAGACCGGAGAGGTTCCGATCATTCCCGAGGTTCCTGAAAAGGCAGGTTATTCGGGCGTTTGGACGCTTGACGGCGAAAACTTCGATGCTACAGCAGCCTTTGAATACGGCAAGAACATTACTCTTTTAGCATCCTACACTCCTATCACCTATAGCGTAATATTTAAGGCGGATGGCGTTCAGGTTGGTGAAACTCTTACATACACCGTAGAGAACAACACCATCACCGCACCTGCCGTTCCTGAAAAGGATGGTTATAGAGGTGTATGGGAGGCCTATACTCTTACGACGGGAAACGTTACCGTCAACGCAATTTACACCGCTAACACAGATACAAGCTATACCGTTGAGCATTATATTGAAAATGCTAGCGGTGAGTACGAGCTTCACAGCTCAGAGGTATTTACAGGAAAAACCGATACCGCTGTGACCGTTGATGCTCTTACCATTGAAAGATATATCGCAAAGGAAGCGACCGCTTCCGGCAAGATCGCCGGCGATGGATCTCTCGTTTTGAAGCTTTATTATGACATTATCAGATTTACCGTTACCTTTGATTATGCTAACTCTCAGGATAACACTGAGATTAAGGTTAAGTACGGTGAAACCGTTTCGGCAGACATCGCAACCATTGATTCCAGATATCCCTTCGCATTCCTTGGTTGGCAGAGGGACGGTGCAGAGTATGATTTCAGTGCTCCCGTTACCGAGGACATTACTCTCACCGCAGCTTACGAGAATGAGTATATATTTGACGATGCTGAGGGTAAGATCACTTGGACTCCAAACAAGTCCACCACTACCGTAAGTGCTGTGACCGATGGTGCAATTTCTGGTAGCCAGAGTATGCAGCTTTCTGTTGGCGGCACCTATCAGGGTGTTTATAAGCTTAATCTTGACAGCATCGACTTCAGTGATGTAAACTATGTTTTCATGAAGGTCAGATATGACACAGCTGCAAGATTGCTGGTTAGATTTATTAATTCTAACGATCCTTACGGTAATTACATTCAGTTTGCTCAAGACATTTCCGTTGACGGCAGATGGCATCTCGTTTGCATAGATATGAAAGTCCTCTTTATGAGTGCTAACTTTGACAAGGAAAGCATAAAGACATTCTTCATCCTGTCTGACAAGCCGGTAAATGCTACTATTGACGATATCGTTTTCGTGAACGATAAGTCTCTCTACAAGCAGGATATAATAGCACACTACGACTTTGAGACCCAGGGCGTTTGGTCAGCAACCGGTACCGGCAACACGGCAACCTACGTTACCGAGGGAGCTATCAAGGGTCAGAGCCTTCAGGGTACCTTGACTGCTTGGAACGGCTTGTTCAACAATAAGGTTGCAGGCCTGTTTGCAGACGCAAATTATATCTACTTAAAGATTAAGGGCGTTAGCTCTAATCCCTCTATCAGACTTTACCAAACCGCTTGGGTATCAAATGACTTCTATACCGCAACGGGCGTTACCGTTGATACCAAGGGCGATTACAGAATCGTAAGATATGACATCGGTGACCTGAGTGCTCTTGCAGCAAAGGGATCTGCCGACTTTGAAAAGAGTGCGATAAGCTCACTGTTCATAGGTAGCCTTGCAACAGCTTCTACCTTCATTATTGACGACGTTATTATTTCAAGCGTTGAGCTTGATTTCCCCTTCGAGGTTATCTTTAAGGCTGACGGTATTCCTGTTGGTAAGCCCCAGACCTACACCCCGGATGATATGGATATTACCGTTCCCGAGGTTCCTGCAAAGGAAGGTTACACCGGCGAGTGGGAATCTTACGTTCTCGGAGAGGGCAACGTGGTAGTTAACGCAATCTACACTCCCATCACCTATACCGTTACCTTCGTTGCAGACGGTGTTACCGTTGCAACTTTCAACTATACCGTTGAGTATAAGAGCTTTGCTGTTCCAGCTGTTCCCGCAAAGGAAAATCACACCGGTGAATGGGAATCCTACACTCTCACCACAGGCGATGTTATCGTAAATGCGATTTATACCGAAACACACGAGTTCAAGCTGATCTTCGTTGCAGACGGTGTAATTATTTCCGAGCAGATCTTCACCGAGGTGGATAAGAACGTAACAGAGCCCGACGTTCCCGCAAAGGCAGGATACGTAGGCGTTTGGGAATCCTACACTCTCGACAACAGCGACGTAACCGTAAATGCGGTTTACACTCCCAACACAGATACTCAGTACAAGGTTGAGCATTATATCGAAAAGCCTGACGGATCATACGAACTTTACAGCTCCGAGACTCTTGCAGGTACTACAGATACAGATGCTATTGCCAATGCGATTGCTATAGAAAATTACATTGCGAAGGAAGCAAGCGTTTTCGGTAATATAGCAGGCGACGGCTCTCTCGTATTGAAGCTCTATTATGACATTGTCAGATTTAAGGTTACCTTTGATTACGGTACTTCTCAGGAGGATACCGTAGTTGAGATTAAGTCTGGCGAAACCGTTTCTGCAGATTCCGCAGCCCTCGATTCCAGATATCCTTACGCATTCCTTGGATGGCAGAAGGACGGCGTAGAGTATGACTTCAGTGCTCCCGTTACCGAAGATATTACTCTCACTGCAAAATACGCAAACGAATATGTTTACGATAATTTTGAAACCGAAGGCACTTGGAACACAAGTAAAACCGATGGCAGTGTTTCTTATACTCATATAACCAACGGTGCGATCAGCGGAAACCAGAGTCTTCAGTTTACCGCACCCCAGTACGGTGCAATAAACAGACAGAATCTTAACACCAAGATCGACTTTACTGACGTAAATTACATTTTCCTTAAGGTTAGAACAAGTGCTAACGTAAG
>JAZQDF010000061.1:0-4202 GCA_045546635.1 Eubacteriales bacterium | reverse complement strand
CCAGGGCGTTCTTACTGCACAGGTAGGCACTACCGTTACTGTAAGAGAAGATCTTACCATTACACCCATTGGCTACTCTGTTTACGAGGGTATCATTCCGGGCTCTAATGCCACAGGCTTCTACGGTAAGGTAAATACCGTTGCAACCTATGACGGAAGCACCGATATAACCCTTAACCCCGGTCAGACCATGATAGTTGATTTCGGTCAGAACTTTGCAGGTTGGGAAGAATTTACAATAACCACTGCAAAGGGTACAGTTGTTACTATTGATCACGCCGAGATGCTTAATGACCAAAGCGGCGACCAAAGCCGCGGAAACGACGGCCCCGAGGGCAGCATTTACGATTTAAGCTACCGTAATGCAGATGCAATTACCTCTTATACTGCAGCAGGTAAGGAAAGAGAAACCTATCATCCTATCTTTACCTACTATGGCTTCCGTTATGCAGAGGTTACTGTTTCTGCCGAAACAACCTTCCATAGCATTAAGGGTAAGGTAGTTACCTCGGTTCATGAAGATACCGCAGAGATGGAAACTTCAGATGCAGATGTAAATCAGCTTATTTCCAATGTTCGTTGGAGTATGTACAGCAACTATCTTGGAATTCCTACCGACTGTCCTCAAAGAAGTGAGCGCTTCGGTTGGACAGGTGATACCCAGATATTTGCACACACAGGACTTTTCCTTGGAAACAACAAGAGCTTCCTTTCAAAGTTCAACTTTGACCTTCAGGACGGGCAGATAACCGACCCGAATCACGAAGAATACGGTGCTTATCCCGCAATTACCCCCGGTGCCTACCATCTTAACTGCTATGGTGATTTCGGTTGGGCAGACTGCGGTATTATCCTACCTTATTACATTTATGTAATGAGCGGCGACACCACCGTTATTGAGGACAACTGGGACGCTATGTGCCTTTATATGGATGAGTTCCTTGCTGACAAGACCTTTGGCGGCGACGGAACCTTTGGCGACTGGCTATCCTACGAGGGCGATTCTGCAACAAGTAAGAATATTATCGGTACTGCCTACCACGCTATTGACGCTCTTATGATGGCTGATATGGCTAAGGCTGTTGGCGATACCGCAGCAGAGACTCGCTATAAGCAAACCTATCTTAATAAGAAAAATATATTTAAAAATAATTTCGTTAATTCTAATGGAACTCTCAAAGAGTCAACTCAGTCGGCTTGTCTGTACGCTCTTTATGCAGATCTTGTAGACGATCCCGATCCCGTTGCTGATCAGCTTATTGCAAATATTGAGCGTAACGGCTGTAAGCTTCAAACAGGCTTCCTCGGTACCGCAATTATTATGCCCACTCTTACCAAGATTGGCAGAAATGATATTGCATACCGACTCCTCCTTCAGCACGATAATCCATCTTGGCTCTACTCGGTAGATCAAGGTGCAACCACTATATGGGAGCGTTGGAACTCCTACACCAAGGCTGACGGCTTTGGCGATGCAGATATGAACTCCTTTAACCATTATTCCTACGGTGCAGTTCTTGGTTGGATGTATTCCGATATGGCAGGTATCGATTATGATACCGATGCCCCAGGCTTTAAGCACTTTACCCTTAACCCTGCTCCTAATACTCTCATCCCCACCGTTAAGGCATCCTACGATTCGCCCTACGGTACTATTGTGAGCAATATGGAATACACCGATTACGGTAGAGCCTGGAACTACTTTGCAACAGTTCCCGCAAATACCACCGCAACAATTAATGTTCCCGTTGAGGATATAAATCAGTTTACCGTAAACAGCAAGACTACCGATGATATTAATATTGCCACCGACGGTATTGAATTTGTTAATTATGAAAACGGAATCGCTACCTTCAATGCAGTTGCAGGAAGCTTTGACTTCACCGCCGCTGTTACCGCAAACTACGAGGTTGCCATTTCTATTGGCGAAAAGCCCGAGAATATGCCTCCCATTGATGCAGAGGTAAAGGTAAACGGCGAAACCGTTTCAAATGCAATCCCCACATACCTTGACGTAACAGGTGGCGATGTTATCACCATTACCGCTAACTGCTTGAACGACGTTGATTATGCTATAAAGAACTGGATTTCCAGCGGGAACGTGCTTTCCACCACAAATGAGCTTACCTATACAGTAGGCGGCGATGCTGGAATAACTGTAAACTTTACCGATAATACCATGAAGAGTATTGCTGAGGGCAAGACTGTTACTGCCAATCAGGTAAACTCCGATTGGGCGGCCGCACACCTTACAGACGGTATAAACTCTTATCTCGGTGGAACCAATGGTTGGTCAAGCGGCGGCAAGGAGGGTACTACTTTCCCCGAGGAGACAGCAGTTATTGACCTTGGAAAAATAATGTCCTTCAACCGTGTACACAACTATCCTAGAAATGATGTGTTTGCTAATAATACTGTTATGAACTGTCCTACCTCATACAAAATCTACGTAAGCGACAATAATTCCACTTGGACAGAAGCATATTCCGTAACTAATGGTAATGTTACCAACGGATTTGCACCCATTGTAATTGAGCTTGATAGTGCGGCAAGAGGTAGGTACGTTAAGCTTGGCGTAACCGCAGTTAACCAAGGCGATGAGTGGGGTAACGTTTACGTTCAGCTTTCTGAACTTGGTCTATACTGCACAAAGCATCTCTTTGTAAACGGAATTTGTTCCAATTGCGGAGTAGAGCAGACTATTGATGGTGACGGTATCTTCAAAAAAACCTATAATGTAACCGACGCTTTTGGTGAAGAGGATACACCCTTCAAGTTTGTAGTTGCTCCTTGGAGCGGAAATGCTGTTAATATGGACACCGTTAATGAGGGTGCTTCCGACCGTGACGGTAAGGGTCTTACTGTGACTGAGTATGTTCCTGCCTCGGGTTACAGTAACTCATACGTTTCCCTTATCACAAACTCAAGCGACGGCACAACAGGTCAGCTTCTCTGGTCTCCCAGCCCATATACCGATACTCAGATTATTTTTACAGCACCCATAACAGGCAATTATGATATCGACTTCAGCACTAACCGTATGGGCCCTGTTAATGATGTTATCACAGGCTGCCGCTATTATGTTAAGCACGGAAATACCATTCTTGGCGAAAAATCGTTTGGTACCACCGAGAAGGCAGATTTCAAAATTACTGTAACCCTTAACAAGGGCGAGACTTTAATCTTCGGCCTTGACCCCATAGCAGATAATGGCGATCAGGAATGGACACACTATGCAGGTGATACCTCTTATATTTCCAAGCTTTCTGTAACTGCTACCGAGATCTGCGAGCATCCCGAAGATAATGTAGAGTGGTTATCCACCAATAGCGGACACTCATGCTATTGCTATGATTGTTATACCACCTTCATTGCAGATGAGCCTCATAACTTCGGCGGCGATGCAACATGTGATGATTGCGAACACACTTGTGATCATACTAACGACGAAAAGAATGTGATTGTATATAACGCTGCCGATGGTTTCGGTACTGCTAATTACAGCAATTGGTCATTCTCTCTTGTTCCGTGGGATACCTCTAGCCCTGCTGTTCCCTTTACTCAGTATGCGGAAGGTACCGATGCCGCAAGTGTAGGCTACAAGACAATAAACTACACAAATTCTTACGCAAGCGATGTTAAGTTCTCTATGATTACCGAAGCAAAGAATGGCTACAGTGCAGGAACGCTTATGTTTAATGGTACAGCTAATCACGATTCTTATATTACCTTCACTGCACCTGAAACAGGCAAATATACTCTTGATACAACACTTATCAGAGAATGTACTGCTGAGCATCCCTCTGTTGAACTTACGGGAAGCCGCTTCTACGTAATGGTGAACGGTGAGATTCTTGATGAAGGCACCGCTTCTACTAAAGGCGAGAGCGTTAGTTTCAATATCGAGGTTGAGCTCCAAGAGGGTCAAACCTTAGTTCTGGCAATGGATCCCATTAAGAATTCTGTAAATGACTGGGCAATGGCAGGTGCGGATGATTGCTACATCACCAATCTTACCATGACCTATGAGAGGGAGTCCGATGCTCCTGCAGATGCTCGCAACTGGACTAAGACCAATACCAAGCACTCCGCAACCTGTTATTACTGCGGTACTGTAGTAGTTCCTGAAGAGGATCATACCTTTGAAGACGGCAAGTGTACAGTATGTGATCATCCCGAACTCACCAGCGGTGATATTAACG
>JAZQDF010000060.1:0-6504 GCA_045546635.1 Eubacteriales bacterium | reverse complement strand
GAAGACAATGACTAGACCCAACTCCTTGGCTCACAGAACGACATGGCTACGATCCGACTTCGTTGAAGAACAACGCGATTATGATGGGCATCGGGAATCCGAAGCAAAGTCCGTAGAAGGAAAGAAGGAAGGTATTTCTGAACGCCCTCCAGAAGTCAAGCGAGAGCGAGGTCTGTCCTGCGAACAGCTCCTTGAAATAGGAGAATCCTGCATAGAGCTGATCTGCTACGTCAAGCGTGCTGTCATCTACCTTGAAGGCACCGAGCAGCTCGTACATCGGGAAATATCTCCAGAACAGGAATACCAGCAGCATAGGCACCAGCATAAGATAGAGCCGCCAGTCCTTCAGAACTATGCGGGCTACGTTGAGCCAATGGTGCTTTTCGACGTCATCCCTGCCCGCCTGCTCGGGATCCTCGTGATATTTTCCTGTGGCCTCGTCGTACACAAGATAATCGGATGCTAATTTTTTCATAAACGTGCTTCCTCCGTTGTTAATCTTACTAATTTACTTGTTAATCGTCTATTCATTTTCATCATAGCCGTATCCGTCCTTGATCCTGCTTTCCTCTGCCTCACGCTGAAGCCTGAAGAGATAGGACTTCTGATCCTCGATCATACCGTCGGTATTTTTCATCAGCATCATCACCACCGCCGCAAAGAGCAGGGAGATAATGTCTGTGCCGAGATAGACGAGCAGGGTGTCTAACCGTCCGCCGAAGGGAAGTGACAGCAGCCATCTTCCGATCTGCATAGACAGATAGGCGGTGGCGACGAAGATAAACAGCCTGACCCTGCTGCCTCTTACTCCGTCCTTGCCCCAGAGCCTGAAATATACCATTGCAGCCAGTGCGGCACAGTTACCCACACAGTAGACAAGGTATTGCTCGATGCTCGCACCCGACGCGATACAGAATACCGCACCGCCAAGGCAGGCGGGGATGAGGGCAAACCAGCTCCAACGCATCATCACCATACAAATGAACACAAGCGTGGTGGAGATAACGATGGGCTGTGCAGCAAACCATTTGTTAGATGCAAAGGTAGCAATAAGCTCGGATACGGTAAGCAGGGCCCCGAAAATGAAAAGGTCAATATTTCGATATTGCTTAAAGGTTATTTGATTCATTTTATTTGATAAGCCATCTTACCCCTTATAATTGTTGTCTAATTTTACACCTACCAAAAAACCTTCGCCTTAATTATTTTGACAGAAGTAAAATTATCTCTTGATTTTTTTGATATTCTTATGTAAAAAATGAACTCTCACATACAAAAAAAGGGGGCGTTTTTGTGCATAATCAACAAAGCAATTTTGTCTTAAGGAAAAATATTAACATTAATTATTATATAAAGGGATCGCTAAAAAAAGAAAGGACCGAGCCGTATCAGACTCGGTCGCAAATTATTTAAGATAGACGCTAACGTCCGCCCTGCTTTGGGTGTCAGAAAATACCCACTGCCTTTAATATGAAGGAAGCTACAAACACCGTAAACGCAGAGGATATTGTAGTGAATACCACAAGCTGACCTGCCAGCTCGGCGTCGGCACCCATCTCCTGTGCCATAGGCACGCTGGAGACCGCAACGGGCGTACAGAAAACTGCCACCAGCGATGCAAACTGTGCTCCGCCAAAGCTGTTGCGGAAGGCAAAATATGCCACGCCGATACCCAGCAAGGGCACTATAATGCTGCGGATTATTACGCCGCTGATGATCTCACGCTTGAGAGATGGGATCGCAGAGAATTCAAACTGTGCTCCCAGCACCAGCAGGGCCAGGGGTGTCGCAATGCTTGAAAGATAATTCAGAGTCTTCCAGATCGCAGGGATCTCGGACAGTCTGAAGGAGATATTGAATTCAACGAACAGGGCCCGGATACCAAGCGAGCACAGTCCCGCGACAATGCCCCATATAAGAGGGTTTTTCAGTATTCCGAGAAGAACCTTCTTGAAATCCGGCTTCTCACCGTCGTTGTTGAAGATGGACAGACCGATAACCGCCAGAATATTGAAGGCGGGCACCATAAATGCAGACAGCAGCGTTGCTACCGCCGCTCCCTCGGCAGGGAACAGGGCGGACGCCAGAGGAATACCGATAAGAGCGTAGTTTGAACGGAATACACCCTGGAGCAGAGCTCCGCGGCATCTCTTTTTATCGGTAAGGAATATTACCGAGGGAAGGGCTATGCCGAAGATTATCAGCAGAGCCGCAAGCGAATAAATAACGTAGCCGAAATTCACCGAGCTGATGCTCTGTATTCCGTAAACGTTAAGGAAGAGCATTACGGGTAAAAAAACGCGGAAGACAAGCTTGTTTGCCTTCTTCGAGAAATCGGCGTCCATAAGCCCCATCCGCTTGAGCAGATATCCCACGGCTACGGTGAAAATTATGGGAGCAACCGAATTGAATGCAAAAATAAGCGATTCCATAAAAGCTTCCTTTCATAGAGGACAAAGTTCGTTTTTGGCATAACGTTATGCCGTTTTTATTACAAAAACGCGAAAAACCGGGCGATTTACTCGAGAATCGGCAGGGCGTAATACTCTCCGGGTTGAGTTATTTCGTAGCACCCGTTTGCGGCTATTCTTACGATCTCACCGCCGTCGGAGGAGTAGATGATCCATCCTACCGCCACGCCGTCGACTCCGGTATAGCTGAACGCAACGGTCAGCGAAAGTCCCTCGAGGTACTGTCCGTCGGAGGCAAGACCGTTAACAAGGCAGTTCTCGGGTACGGATATGCTGATAAGTGCCATTCTGACGTCACAGAGGTCGCAGATGCTGTTGCCGTCATCGTCGGTACAGCTGCTGAGACGTATTTCACATATATCGCACAAATGATCGGCGTCGCCGTCGTTACATTCGGACAGAGTTGCTTCGCAAACGTCACACAGGTGGTTGCTGTCAAGATCTCTACATTCGGATGATTGGTCTCCGCACAGGTCACATACGTGGTCGGCGGGGGATTTATCCGTGCAATAGCTGAGTTTCTTTTTGCATATATCACAGCGGTGATCGTTATCAAAATCGCCACATTTTGTAAACTCAACATTACAAAAATCGCACAAATGATCAGAATTTTCATCAACGCAGTCAACTATTGGCAGTCCACAATAGTCACAAACGTGGGTGCCGTCTGCATCAACGCAGCTGCTGGTGGCACCGCATACGTCACAGGTATGATCCCAGGAGGGATCAACAGGACACTTCGACGCCTGCTTGCCACAGGTGTTACAAAGGTGATCGCCGTCGATATCAACGCAGGCGGTGATTATTTTGTCACACTCGTCGCATCTGTGATCGTTGTTATTATCATAACACTCTCCCGCGTGGTCGCACCCGCACAATGCAATAAGCAAGAGAGAGGTCATAAGGATGACGGCGGCAGATTGTATTTTACGGTTAATAGGCTCGGTCATCATTTTTGGTCAACGCTGTGCGGTTTTTAGTCAAAATTCCCTTTTCGAGGGCGGGCATAACGGTTTTATCCATCATTTCGTCGATGGCGTCGTCACTCATACCCTCGATCATAGCCTTGATGCCGAGGAAGTTAGAGATTCCCATAAGCATATATGCAACCGAATCTGTGTCGGCTATCGTCACGTCACCGTCGGTCGCCAATGCAGCGGAATAGCTTGCCGCGAAGGATCTGTAGTAGTCAACGAACATCTGGCGGTCGATGGAAAGGCTTCCCCAGATGATATTGTATACGTTGGGCTCGGAAACGGCGTACTTTATAAAGCATTTAATACCCTCACGCTCCTTCTCGTATCTGCTCTCGCAGGCTCCGATGCTCTTCGCAAGACGGGTTCGTATCTCGTGCTTATAGGTTTCCATAAGATATCTGTAAACGTCGGTCTTGGTCTCAAAATAGATGTAGAAGGTGCCGACCGCCGTTCCTGCGTGCTTACATATATCGGATATAGACGTAGCGTAAAAGCCGTTTTTGGCAAAAAGCTCCTGAGATGAATCGAGAAGCTTCTCCATTTTGATTCTTCCAAGCTCGGTTTTGGGGAGGTTTATTCCCTTAACCTCTATTATTTTGTCTGCCATAGCGTCTCCTCTGCAATAAATTACTCCTTATTATAACATTTTCCGAGTACTTTTGCAATAGTGTTAACTCATTTTTTTGGACATTTTATACAAAAATAAATTTTTAACAAAGTTTTACATATTAAATATTGACAAATACAATAAAAGATGATATAATTGATATGTAAAAAATATGAACAATATTCATATTCAAAAAATGGAGGAAAACAAAATGACATTCAGCGAACTTTACGTAGGACAGAAGGCGTCTGTCCAGAAGACCTTCAGCGATGCAGATCTCAGAGCATTTGCAGAGGTGAGCCTTGACACCAACCCCATTCATCTTGATGAGGAATATGCCAAGACAACTATCTTCGGAAAGAGAATCGTACACGGCATTCTCACTTCCGGTCTTATTTCGGCAGTTCTCGCCAACAAGCTTCCCGGTCCCGGAACGATTTATCTCGGACAGGAGCTCAGATTCACCGCTCCCGTATTTCTCGGAGACACCATCACCGCAGAGTGCGAGATCGCCGAGATCCGCGAGGATAAGCACATCGTAAAGCTTAATACCACCTGCTACAACCAGGACGGTAAGGCTGTTATCACGGGTGTTGCAACCGTTAAATTCTAAATTCAAGGAGAAATAGAAAAATGGCAGATTACAAGTCTATTCTGTTTGAGCAGATGATAAAGGACTTTGCTGAGAATGAGGTAAAGCCTCTTGCTCAGGAGGTTGACGAGCAGGAGCGTTTCCCTGCCGAGACCGTAGAGAAAATGGCGAAGATGGGCCTTATGGGCATTATCGTTCCCAAGGAATACGGCGGTGCGGGCGGCAATTACCGTATGTATATTTCGGCTGTTGAGGAGCTTTCCAAGGCCTGCGGTACTACCGGCGTTATTCTCTCGGCACATATGTCTCTGTGCGTAGCTCCTATTCTTGAGTACGGTACGGAGGAGCAGAGAAGAAAGTATCTTCCCGACCTTGCCAGCGGCAGAAAGATCGGTGCATTCGGTCTTACCGAGCCCAATGCGGGCACCGACGCTGCAAACCAGCAGACCACCGCCGTTGAGATGGATGATCACTACCTCCTTAACGGTAGCAAAATCTTTATCACCAACGCGGGCTATGCGTCCACCTACATAATTATTGCCATCACCGGTAAGGGCCCCAAGGGTCCCGAGATGTCCGCCTTCATCGTTGAGTCGGCATTCGAGGGCTTCTCCGTGGGTAAGAAGGAGAAGAAGATGGGTATCCGCGGCTCGTCCACCTGCGAGCTTATCTTTGAAAACGTTAAGGTTCCTAAGGAGAACCTGCTCGGTAAGCGTGGCGACGGCTTCAAGATTGCTATGAAGACTCTTGACGGCGGCCGTATCGGTATCGCGGCACAGGCTCTCGGCATTGCAGAGGGTGCTCTTGATACTACCATCGCATACGTTAAATCGAGAAAGCAGTTCAACAGAACCATTTCTCAGTTCCAGAATACACAGTTCGTGCTTGCCGATCTCGCTACCAGAATCGCGGCGGCAAAGGCTCTTGTTTATATCGCTACCGATGCGAAGCAGAACAAGTTTCCCACTCTTTCGGTAAACGCGGCACAGGCCAAGCTCTTCGCTGCAGAGACTGCTATGGAGGTTACTACCAAGTGCGTTCAGCTTCACGGCGGCTACGGCTACACCCGTGAATATCCTGTAGAGAGAATGATGAGAGATGCGAAGATTACCGAGATCTACGAGGGTACCTCTGAGGTTCAGAGAATGGTTATCTCGGGTGCTCTTCTCAGAAAGTAAGGTGAATAGATTATGAAAATTATAGTATGTATTAAGCAGGTGCCTAACACCACCGAGATCAAGATCGATCCTATCACCAATACGCTGAAGCGTGACGGTGTTCCCAGTATTATTAACCCCGATGACAAGACCGCTATCGAGGCGGCCCTCCAGCTTAAGGAGAAGTGCGGTGCTACCGTAACCGTTATCACGATGGGTCCCGCACAGGCAGAGAAGGCTCTTCGCGAGGCTCTTGCTATGGGTGCTGACGAGGCGTTCCTTCTCACCGACCGTGCATTCGCGGGAAGCGATACTCTCGCGACCTCTACCATCCTTGCCGCTGCTATTAAGAAGCTCGGTGCTGACGTTGTATTCTGCGGCAGACAGGCTATCGACGGCGATACTGCTCAGGTTGGTCCCCAGATCTCTGAGCATCTCGGTATTCCTCAGATCACCTATGCGGCTGCTATCGATTACGACGAGTCCCGCGGTGCACTTATTGTAAAGCGTCAGTTTGAGGACAGATATCAGACTCTCGAGGTAAGTCGGATCGTAGCCATGTCGTTCTGTGAGCCAAGGAGTTGGGTCTAGTCATTGTCTTCCTAAGACCGCTTGGCCTCCGACTTATCGATTACGACGAGTCCCGCGGTGCACTTATTGTAAAGCGTCAGTTTGAGGACAGATATCAGACTCTCGAGGT